>JANLSB010000116.1:0-3265 GCA_031362125.1 Lysobacterales bacterium
CAATTGCAGCGGGCAATAGCGGATCAGTGGAATTGGTGGAGCCACTCAAGGCGTTATGTGCTGATCCGTCAGAGGTTGTGCGCGACGCGGCGGATTGGGGATTGAAAGAACTTAACGCGCTTCTTTACGCCTTGTTTTACACCTAAAAGCGACTCGGCGGCGGTATCCTGCACACGCTCAACCCAGGCGACACTATCCGCGTGCCCTATCGAACCGTAATGTTTAATGGCACACCAGCGCAATCCATTACGATCTATATGCCGCGCAATGGATGCTTGCGAGTCTTGGACCCCGTGTATGCCAACGAAAATACCTACAAAGATCAGCCAGCCTCGCTCACCGGCACAATTCACCTTTCAGATCTATCGCGCATCCTCTCCAACGCCCCAGGGCCTGAAATGCCAACAGCCCTTTTTGGAAATGAGCCTGAACACACCTGGTGTTATTACTACGCCAGGGCGGAACTGGCGCGTCAACAAGCGGATTGGAAACAAATTGTCGATTTGTACATGAATGCGGTTGAGCTGGGCTACTCCCCTGAAGACACCCTTGAGTATCTGCCTTTCATCGAGGCCTATGCTCAAGTTGGAGACGTTGAGCGGGCCATCGCCCTCTCCGAGTCGGCCTTACTCTCGAACCCGCGCATGCGCATCGGATTGTGTGAGTTGTGGAACCGCGCGCCCAACACTGATCAGGCGCGGGAATTAATAAAAAGCATCAACTGCCCAGAGTAAAGAAGCCGCTCGTACGTTCCATTACGATTTTGGTTAAAGGAGCGATTTTTCCAGCCACTCCGCCGCGCCTCTGCCTGCAATATATCCACTCGCAAAACACGCCGTCAGCAAATACCCGCCGGTCGGTGCTTCCCAATCCAGCATTTCCCCAGCGAAGAACACGCCGGACATTGCTTTCGATTCGAGCGAATCACTCAGTGCTTCCAGACGCACGCCGCCCGCGGTGCTGATCGCTTCGGCGATCGGCCGCGCGCTGCGCAACCGCAGGGGCAGGCGTTTGATCGTGCGCACGAGCGTATCGATGTCGCTCATCGCGTCGCGCGACAGGACTTCATGCAGCAGTGCGACTTTCGCCGCGTCGAGCCCTGTTTGCCGACGTACATGCTCGCCGAGGCTGCGCTTGCCGCGCGGTTTTTCCAGGTCGCGATGCAGGCGCGCCTCGTCGCGACCCGGTGCCAGATCCAGCCACAGTATCGTCTCGCCGTCCCGCAGGATGCGTTCGCGCAGATCGGCGGAGATCGCATAGATCACGCTGCCTTCGATGCCGGTCGCGGTCAGCACGCACTCGCCCTGCAGCGCGTGCATGACGCCATCGAGGTCCTGCCAAAGGGCGATCACCGGCTTCAGCGGCGCGCCGGCGTGACGGGTCGCGAGATGTTCGCTCCAGCCGATATCGAAGCCGCAGTTCGACGGCCGCAGCGGTACGATGTCGATGCCGCGTTCGGCGAGCGCAGGCACCCAGGCGCCGTCCGAGCCCAACTGCGGCCAACTCGCACCGCCGAGCGCGAGTACGCTTGCCCTGGCGTGGATGCGACGCTCGCCGTCCGGCGTATCGAAGCGCAACTGCTCGGCGTCATCCCAACCGAGCCAGCGATGGTGGACATGGAAGCGTACGCCACGCTCGCGCAGCTGCCGTACCCAGCCGCGCAGCAGCGGCGCGGCCTTGCGGTCCATCGGGAACACGCGCCCGGACGTGCCGACGTAGGTCTCGACGCCGAACTCGCGAGCCCAGGCGCGCAGCGCATCGCCATCGAAGGCATCCAGCCAGCGAGCGACGTGCGACGCCCGCTCGCGATAATGCGCGTCGAAACCGGGCCGCGCCTCGCCGTGGGTAAGATTGAGACCGCCTTTGCCGGCGATCAGGAACTTGCGCCCGACCGAGCCTTTGGCCTCGAACAGATCGACCCGCAACCCGGCTGCGATCGCGACTTCGGCCGCCATCAGCCCGGCGGGGCCGCCGCCGACGATGGCGATATCGGTGCTGGAAGGCAGGCTGGGCGACATCTGCAAGGGATCGGACAAGGCGCCGGATGATAGCGCGGTGCGGGCAAATTACCGGCCGTCCCGGCACAATAGCGGCATGAGCAACCCATCCAACAACAGTCAGAAATCCTGGATCGTCGGCATCAACGCGGTCGCCGCCGCAGTCGAGCACGATGCCGAGCATGTTCGCGAGGTGCTGATCGAAGCCAGCGCCAAGAATCCGCGGCTGACCGAGATCGAAGAGAACGCGCGGCGCAAGGAGATCGATGTGCGGCGGGTTGCGACCAACGCGCTGGACGGCGTCGCTGGCGGCCTGCGCCACCAGGGCGTGGTCGCGCGCTACGCCGCTGCGAAAACCTACAACGAAGACGATCTGCCCGAGCTGGTCGAAGCCGCCGCCGGCAAGGCGTTGCTCCTGATCCTCGACGGCGTGCAGGACCCTCACAACCTCGGCGCCTGCCTGCGCAGCGCGGCCGCCGCCGGCGTGACCGCAGTGGTGATCCCGAAAGACAAGGCGGTGCAGGTCAACGCCACCGTGCGCAAGACCTCGGCCGGCGCCGCCGACAGCATTCCGGTGGTGCGGGTGACCAACCTCGCTCGGACGATGCGCGATATCCAGCAACTGGGCGTGTGGATCTACGGTCTGGCCGGTGAAGCGACGGCCTCGCTGTACAAGCTCGATCTGCGCGGCAATGTCGCGCTGGCGCTGGGCGGCGAAGCCGACGGCCTGCGCCGGCTCACCCGCGAGCACTGCGATCAGTTGGTGACGATTCCGATGCCGGGTCTTGTGTCGACTTCACCCGGCGTGGAAAGTCTCAATGTCTCGGTGGCGACCGGCGTGGTGTTGTTCGAGGCAGTGCGGCAGCGCGTATGAACCTCGAGTGGTATGACTGGATCGGCCTGGCCGGCTCTGCGCTGGTGGTCGGCAGTTATTTTCTGCTGCAGAGTGGGCGGCTGTCCGGTATCGGGTTGCCGTATCAGCTGATCAATATCGCCGGATCGAGCTGCATCCTCGTTTCGCTGTTCGGCGGTTTCAATCTTGCCGTCGCACTGCTTCAATGCACGTGGATCGTGATCAGCATTTATGGCATTGCTCGCGGTTGGCGTGCGCGTCGAGCGATCAGGTCATCCGCGGCCAAGCATTGACGATCTTGCAGAACAGCTCGGCAGTGCGTTCCGTGTCGTACACCGCCGAGTGCGCTTCCTCCCCGTTCCACGACAGCCCGGCCGCATGCACCGCACGGGCGAGCACGGTCTGTCCGTAGGCG
>JANLSB010000130.1:0-5581 GCA_031362125.1 Lysobacterales bacterium
CCGCAGCGGAGCATTCGGCGTGACTGCGGCGCGCGCAGTGCGCATTGCGCTGTGCGATGACCAGGCCCTGGTCCTGCGCGGCCTGTCGAGCCTATTGACCGATCTTGGCGTGGAGATCGCGCTGGAAGCGGCCGACGCCGAAAGCCTGCTCGCAGCGCTGCCGCAGCGGCCGGTGGATCTGATCGTCAGCGATATCCGTATGCCGGGATTGGGCGGACTGGGTCTGATCCGCGAGCTCCGCGCGCGCGGCGACGCCACACCGGTGATCCTGCTCACCACCTTCGACGACCCGACTCTGATGATGAAGGCGGTCGATGCGGGCGCGCAGGGCTTTCTGCTCAAGGACGCATCGCCCGAGGACCTCAAGGCGGCGATCCTGCGGGTCGCGGCCGGCGAAACCCTGCTGCAGCCGGTGAGCCTGGGCCCGGTACGCGCCGCATGGGCCGACAGCGCTACCGCCGAACCCGGGCTGCGACTGACCGAACGTGAACGCTCGATCCTGCGCCTGGTCGCCGGCGGCTACTCCAACAAGGAGATCGCACGCAGCCTGCACCTCTCCGAAGGCACGGTGAAAAACTACATGTCCGAAGTGCTGGTGAAGCTGGACTGCCGCGACCGTACCCATGCGGTGTTGAAGGCGATCACCCAGCGGCTGCTCTGACCCCCGCTGCCGACCGGATTGGCCGGAAGTCGTATTTGCGGCAGTGCAGCATGAGTCGCATAATTGCGCTGATCCGGCCCGGACCATCCGGCGCCGGCCCCGATCCGCGCAGGGGCTGCGCAACTGCCATGGAGTTCTTCATGTCCGACATCGTCATCGTCGGTGCCAAGCGCACCGCCATCGGTTCCTTCCTCGGCCAGTTCACCGGCGTGCCCACCCCCACCCTAGGTGCGGCCGCCATTGCGGGCGCGCTGGAACAGGCCGGCGTCGCCCCGGATCAGGTCGACGAAGTCATCATGGGCTGCGTGCTGCCGGCCGGTCTCGGCCAGGCGCCGGCCCGCCAAGCTTCGCTCGCGGCCAAGATCCCCGCCTCCGCCGGGTGCACCACCGTCAATAAGGTGTGTGGTTCGGGCATGAAGGCGATCATGTTCGCCCATGACCTGATCAAGGCCGGTTCGGCGAACGTCATCGTCGCCGGCGGCATGGAATCCATGACCAATGCCCCGCATCTGCTGAACGGCTCGCGCACCGGTATCCGCTACGGCGCCGGCGAGCTGCTAGACCATATGGCGTGGGACGGCCTGACCAATCCTTACGACAAACAGGCCATGGGCGTCTTCGGAGACGCCGCCTGTGCCAAGTACGGCTTCGACCGAGCCGCCGTGGACGCGTTTTCCGCCGAAAGCGTCGCCCGTGCCCAGAAGGCGATCGCCGAGGGTGCATTCAAAGGCGAAATCGTCCCGGTGACAGTGGTTACACGCAAGGGCGAAGTGGTGGTCGACGGCGACGAAGAACCCGGGAAGATCGATCCGTCGAAGATCCCGACGCTGCGCGCCGCGTTCGGCAAGGACGGCGTATTGACCGCCGCATCGTCCTCGAAGATATCCGATGGCGCTGCCGCCACCGTGATCATGTCGTCCGACGAGGCTGCACGTCGCGGACTGCAGCCGCTTGCGAAGATCATCGCGCATGCCACACATGCTCAGGCGCCGGAATGGTTCACCACCGCGCCGGTCACCGCAATCGAAAATGTGCTGAAAAAAGCGGGCTGGAGCGTTGCGGATGTCGATCTGTTCGAAGTCAACGAAGCGTTCGCGTGCGTTGCGATGGCGCCGATGAGAGACCTCGGCATCAAGCATGAAAAATTGAATATCCGCGGCGGTGCTTGCGCGCTGGGCCACCCTATCGGCGCCAGCGGCGCACGCCTGGTCGTCACGTTGATCGCGGCGCTGCGCGAGACCGGCGGCAAGCGCGGCGTGGCCTCGCTGTGCATCGGCGGCGGCGAGGCGACCGCTGTGGCGATAGAACTGACATAAGACCGTAAAACGCGAAAACGGAAAAAAACCGGCCACGGCCGCTTGACAGCCGCTGCCGGCTTGTCATGATGTGACCACACGCACTTGCTGCGTCCCGTTTGACGCTACTACTCCACCATAACTGCCGAGGACTTTTCCCATGACCATGAACAAGGCTCTCATCGCCCTGGCCCTGGGCTTCGCCCTGACCGCTTGCACCAACAAGGACCAGGCTGCAAATTCCGCAGCTGAAGCTGCGGAATCCGCGACCGAAGCTGCTGGCGCCGCCGCCGAAGCTACCGCTGCAGGCGGCGACACAGCCGCAGCAGACGCTGCACAGGCCGCTGCCGAATCCGCGGCAGCCGCTGCCGATGCGGCGGCTGCGGGTGCAGCCAACGCCGCTGCCGCGGGCACCACCGAAGCCGCTGACGCTGCTGCAGATGCCGCTGAAAAAGCTGCAGACGCCGCCGAGTCCGCTACAGACGCCGCCGGCAAAGCCGCCGACGCCGCCAAGACCAACTGATTCAGCACGGCTTCACATCGCTGGATTGGTTGCTACAATGAGGAGGCCGCAGACTCACTTGCGGCTTTTTCATGGTGCTGGCAAGCACCAAGTAAGTCAGTGAACGAACACAAGCCGGCTCCCGCCGGACTGCCCCGCGCACTGGCGTTGCCTGACCCTTTTGATCCCTTCAGACAACTCCTTTGGAGAAAAGCATGAATACGAAGCTTTACGTCCTCCTCGCCGCTGGCGTCCTCGCTCTGTCGGCTTGCAACAAGGCCGAAGAAGCCGCTGACGCGACCGCCGAAGCTGCTACCGAAACCGCCGACGCTGCCGCCGCTGCTGGCGATGCCGCTGCCGACGCCGCCACTGCTGCCGGCGACGCTGCTACTGCTGCTGGCGATGCCGCTGGTGCGATGGCCGACACCGCTGCCGCTGCTACCGCCGCTGGCACTGCCGACGCTGCCGCCGGCGCTGCTGACGCTGCCGCTGGTGCCGCCGACGCTGCTGGCGCCATGGCCGACAAGGCTGGCGAAATGGCCGACAAGGCTGGCGAAATGGCCGACAAGGCCGCCGAAGAAGCCAAGAAGTAATTCTCAGCTTCCAGGTATTGTGGTTCCGAAAGGCCCGCTCCGGCGGGCCTTTCTCTTTTGTGCTCTATCAGGTTGCTGAAATACACCGCGGCGGGTTTTCAGCAGCTGATTACGCAGCCACGGATAGCTGTGCAGGCGAACCAAGCGCGTAAGCGATTGATGATTCGGCGCTATGCGCCTCACCCTTCGCTCCGCTCAGGGCCAGCTTCGCTGTTCTGCCTCGCACGCAAGGCTGTCGCCGTGAGCGCGCCCCGGCATGTACCCGACGTGTGAGCTGAAAAACCTCCTTAGCGAAGGTTTTCAGTCAGCAAGCTGCTGGTCCGCGTGACCGCATCTGTGGTGACTCACGCGCCTCCTGCATGACGACGGTCGTGCCGACTGCACGATGCCCCACCTCAGATCGCTGCTCCGTTGATTCGACAACGGAATCTGCGTAGCGTGTCGAATTCGATCGCCTGGCGCAGATGCTGCGGATTCGGGGGCCATTCCGACCTCGGCAATACCTTGCCACCGAATGGCCGGGAAGTTCCAGCTCCTGCCTTGGCAGCCTTGTAACCGCGCTTTCCATTTCAGGGACAACACCTCATGAACAAGACCATATACCTCCTGCTGGCATCGGCAATCCTGTCGATGACGGCTTGCAAAAACGAAACCGAAACCGCAAAGACCGAAGCTGCGGAAGCCTCCGCTGCGATGGATCAGGCGGCCGATACCGCAACCGATGCAGCCAAATCGGCCGGCGATGCTGCCGCACAAAGCGTGGATGCCGCTGCGGCCTCCACCGGTGAAGCCATCGGCGAAGCCTCCGCCGCTGTCGAGGGCGCAGCCGACAAGGCCAAAGTAGCCGCGACGGAAGCCACTGCCGATGCTGCAAAGGCCACCGCTGACGCAGCGAACAAAATGGCCGACAAAGCCGATGCGATCGCCGACAAAGCGGCCGCAGCCGCCCAAGAAGCCAAGAAATAACCGCTCGCTCCGAGAACGGACAGCACCCAAAGCTTTCACCGGAAGACCCGCCTCGGCGGGTCTTTTCGGCTCCGGGCTTCCCGTCGCAGGATCAATGCACCGGTTAATATTGGCGTCCTATCGATGAGCCCGACGCGCCAATGCCCGTGCTGAGCACCCGTCTCGACCCGCAGTCCCAGGAGTTTCGCGACACCGTCGCCTACCATCGCGAACTGGTCGCTGAACTGGACGCGCGGCTGGCCCGCGTGTCCGAAGGCGGCGGTGACAAGGCCCGGGCCAAGCACACCGAACGCGGCAAACTGCTGCCACGCGACCGTAT
Organism: Lysobacterales bacterium; assembly: GCA_031362125.1. Lineage (GTDB taxonomy): Bacteria > Pseudomonadota > Gammaproteobacteria > Xanthomonadales > Xanthomonadaceae > Lysobacter_I. The sequence goes on from JANLSB010000130.1 coordinate 4,337, forward strand.
AACCGCCCTGCTCGATCCCGGGTCGCCTTTTCTTGAAATCGCCCCGCTCGCCGCCGAAGGTATGTACGAAGGCGCCGCGCCGGCCGCAGGCATGATCTGCGGCATCGGCCGTGTGATGGGCAACGAAGTGATGATCGTGGCCAACGACGCCACCGTCAAAGGCGGCACCTATTTTCCGATGACGGTGAAGAAGCATCTGCGCGCGCAGGATATCGCGCGCGAGAACAGACTGCCGTGCATCTATCTGGTCGATTCCGGCGGCGCCTTCCTGCCGCTGCAGGATGAAGTCTTTCCTGACCGCGAACATTTCGGCCGGATCTTCTACAACCAGGCGCGGATGAGCGCAGAGAACATCCCGCAGATCGCAGTGGTGATGGGCAGTTGCACCGCTGGCGGCGCCTATGTGCCGGCGATGAGCGACGAGAGCATCATCGTCAAGGAACAGGGCACGATCTTTCTCGGCGGCCCACCGCTGGTAAAGGCCGCGACCGGCGAAGTGGTCGATGCCGAAACGCTCGGCGGTGCCGATGTGCACACCTCCATCTCCGGCGTGGCCGATCATTTCGCCGAAGACGACCGCCATGCACTGCAGATCGCGCGCAACCTCGTCGGCAATCTCAACCGCAGGAAAACGCTCCCGGTCTCAGTCCGCCCGTCGGCGGAACCCCGCTACGCCGCCGAAGAGCTGTATGGAATCGTGCCCAAGGACACGCGGCGCCCGTTCGACATCCGCGAAGTGATCGCACGTATCGTCGATGGTTCGGACTTCGACGAATTCAAGGCGCGCTACGCCAAGACGCTCGTCACCGGTTTCGCGCATCTGCACGGCTACCCGGTCGGCATCGTCGCCAACAACGGCATCCTCTTCGCCGAAAGCGCGCTCAAAGGCGCGCATTTCATCGAACTGTGCAACCAGCGCGGCATACCGCTGGTGTTTCTGCAGAACATCACCGGGTTCATGGTCGGCCGCAAATACGAGAACGCCGGTATTGCGAAAGATGGTGCCAAGATGGTCACCGCGGTGGCCTGTTCCAGCGTACCGAAATTCACCGTTGTCATCGGCGGCAGCTTCGGTGCGGGCAATTATGCGATGTGCGGCCGTGCCTATGGCGCCAGATTTCTCTGGATGTGGCCGAATGCGCGGATCAGCGTGATGGGTGGCGAGCAGGCCGCGAGCGTGCTTGCGACCGTACGTCGCGATGGCATCGAAGCTGCGGGCAAAGTGTGGACACCGGACGAGGAGGA
>JANLSB010000146.1:0-9263 GCA_031362125.1 Lysobacterales bacterium
ACGTGGGTATTGGGTTTGTTGGGAATGATCTCGCTGCGGGTGGTTTACTGCGCGGGCAGCGCGACGAACGCGAACTCGGCGCTGGTGAACAGGCTCAGATCCCAGGCGAGTCGGCGCAGATCGAGCAGCGCCGAAGCAAGCGCCTCGATCGCCGCCATCTCGAACTTGCCGCGCGACAGCTGCGCATACGCCGCCGACACTTGCAGCCGACCGAAGCCGAGCGATTCGGTGACATGGTCGCGATCCAGCGGCAGATTCACGCCGTAACCGGCGGCGCTGCCGAGCGGATTGGCGTCGACCCACGCCAGCGTATCGCGCGCGCGCTGCGCGTCGTCGATGAAACCTTCGGCCCACGCCGCCCACCACATGCCCAGCGATGAGACCACCGCGCGCTGCAGATGGGTGTAACCCGGCAGCGGCATCGACGCTTCGGTTTCAGCGCGAGCCAGCGCAACCTCCGCCGATTCGACGCACAGCGCATGCAGGCGCGCGAGCCGGTCCTTCAGCCACAGCCGCGTCGCGACCAGAATCTGATCGTTGCGGCTGCGCCCGGTGTGGATCCTGCGGCCGGCGTCGCCGAGGCGTTCGATCAACCGCGCTTCGATCGCCGAATGGCAGTCCTCGTAGCGTTCGTCCAGCACGAAATCGCCGTTGCGGAAATCTTCGGCGAGATTGGTCAACTCGACCTTGATCCCGGCGAACTCATCGGCGCCGAGGATGCCGATCCGCAACAGCCCTTCGGCATGCGCCCGACTGGCTTCGATGTCGAACAGAAAGAACTCGCGATCGAGGAGCACGTCCTCGCCCGCGAGGAAGGCTTGGATCCGCGCGTCGACTTTCACGCCGGGTTTTTGCCAGAGCAGATCGGACATCGGAACACCTGCAGCGCGGGATGCATTCCCTTCGGGAACACACCAGTGGGAGCGGCGGGAGCCGCAATCAAATACTCGCCGGAATCCCGGTGAGCTCATCCAAACCAAACGCCATATTCAAATTCTGCAGCGCCTGGGTAGCCGCGCCCTTGAGCAGATTGTCTTCCGTCGCCACCACGACAAGGCGACGCCCATCGTCCGACAAGGTGAAGCCACCGATCTCGAGGTGATGCCGACCGGCGATGCGACTGACCCAGGGCGCCTCGTCCAGCACCCGCACCAGCGCTTCGCCGGCATAGGCATCACGGTACCGTGCGATGACCTCGTCGCGCGTCATCGTCCGATTCAGATGCAGGTTCGCGGTCATCGTGATGCCGCGAAAATGCGCCGCGACGTGCGGCATGAATTCGACCGGATGCCCGAGCTGACGCGTCACTTCGCGCTCGTGGATGTGGCCGGTGAGCGCATACGGCATGAGGTTGTCGCGCAGCTTCTCGGGATCGTTCTTGTCCGACGGCGTGGTCCCGGCACCGGAGTACCCGGACACACCGAAACACTGCACCGGGCCTTCCAGCAGACCGCGCATCGGCGCAACGGCGAGCTGCATTGCGGTTGCGTAACAGCCAGGATTGCTGATCCGGCGTTCGCCGCGATAACGGGTGCGGGTGAGCTCCGGCAAACCGTAGTACCAGCGATCGTCGAATCGGTAATCGGCGGAGAGATCGACAATCACAGGATCTGCATGCGCGGCGTCGAATGCGGCGACGCAGGCGGCCGCCTTGCCATTGGGCAGGGCCAGCACCACCGCATCGGCACCGAGCGACGGCAGAACATCGTTGGCCGGCGAGGAATAGCGCAGCTCGCCAACATAGGCATCGATGTGATCGGCAAGCCGCTGGCCATCGAGCTCGCGCGAGCCGACATAGGCCAGTTCGAAATGCGGATGCCCGACAAGCAGCCGGATCAACTCGGCGCCGACATGGCCGCGGGCACCGACGATACCGACATGGAGGGAGACTGCACTCATGCTGCGTGCTCCTGCAGTTTCAGCTCAAGACCGCGATGCAATTCCGGCCATTCCTCGCGCAGGATGGAGAACACGTGCGTGTCGCGCAGGGTACCGTCGCGATGTCTGACATTCGCGCGCAGAATGCCGTCGCGCTTCGCGCCCAAGCGCAGGATAGCCGCCTGCGAGCGAAGATTCTCATGACTCGTTTCCAGCACCACCGCCTCGCAGCCACACTGCGCGAAAGCATGATCGATCAGCAGCAGTTTCGCTTCGGTATTGAGCGCGGTGCGCTGCACGCGCTGCGCGTACCAGGTGTAGCCGAGTTTGACGCGCGGCACGCTGCGGTCGATATCGTAGAAGCGGGTACTACCAACGACATCACCGTAAGCATCCAGAACCACGAACGGCAGCGCCTGACCCGCATCGTGCGCAGCGTGCGCGACATCGATGTAACGCTCGACCTCGCCCGGATCGGCCCCCGGCACGCTGGTATAGCGCAGCGACCACAGCTCACCGTCGGCGGCTGCGGTTCGCAACGCATCCGCGTGCTCGATACGCAGCGGCTCCAGCCTCACGTGGCGGCCGATCAAGGTTGGTGTGCTCCAAAGATCCATTCGCGGCTCAATCCGTCAGCGTCGCCGGCCGCTGCCGGCAGTGTTCGAGACAGGCGCGGATCGTGTCCAGACCTTCACGATCGAGATCTCCAAGCCCGTACCAGTACGCGCGCCAGCGCTCCTGTTTGACGCTGCCGTCGGCTTCGGCGTCGTAGAACGCGTTGACCGGATTGCCGTTGCGGGAGCGCCAGAACAACTGCGGCTGCGCTTCGCGCATCAGCTGCCACACCGCGCGGCCGAGGCCCTCGCCCTGGGCGTCGTCGAGCACCGCGAACTTGTCGAGATACGGCATGCCATTCTCTTCGGTGAGGATGACCGCCGCGCGATAGTTCTCGCTGATATATGCGCGATGCAGCGCGGTGCGTTCGAAGTAATCCGGCACCAGCGTCCTGCCGAACGCGGACTCGATCAGTCCGCGCAGACGATCGGTGTCGATGTCGTCCCAGGATGTCGCCTGCAATACGCGTTCGCCGCGGCGCACCAGGGTGCCCGAGCCCTTGTGCGTGAACAGTTCCTTCGCCAATTCTTCCGGGCGAGTAATCGAGACCGACGACGACAGCGGCAGCGCGTCCAACAGCTGTTTGATCTGCTCGATCTTCACCCGCATGCCGCCGTTGATCCACGGCTGCGCCATCAGCGCGTCGTATTCGGTCGACAGATTGATCGAATCAATCACATTGCCGTCGCCGTCGAGCAGACCGCCGGTGCCGGTAAGAAACACGATCTTGTACGGCTGCAGCACTTGCACCAGCTCGTTGGCGGCGAAATCGGCGTTGACGTTGAGGATCTGGCCGCCGATGGTCTCGCCGAGGCTGGCGATCACCGGAATCGAGCCCGCCTGGAGGCTGGCGTAGATCGGCGCGAGATCGACCTGCTTCACTTCGCCGACCAGGCCGTAGGTGTCTCGGTCGAGGTAATCGGCCTCGAACACACCGGAGACGATCGACGTCGCGCGTGCATCCTGCAGCTGCAGCGCTTCCACCAGCTTCAGATTCTGCGCGTGGAACACGCGGCGCACGATCGCCAGCGCCTGCGGGGTGGTCACGCGCAGACCGTTGACGGTCTGTTTCTGGATGCCGGCGGCGGACAGCTCTTCATCGAGCTGCGGACCGGCACCGTGGATGACGATGGGCGTGAGGCCGACGTCCTGCAGGAACGCGAGCGACGAGGTCAGCGCATCCAGATCGTCGCGCAGCACCGCGCCGCCGACCTTGACCAGCGCGAACCGTGCCGCATCGAGCTGCGAGAAGCGCTTGAGATACTGCGAAATCTCTTTCGCACCGGCCATGCTCGACAACAGACGGACGATGGTCTGACGCGTCTGCGGGTCGTGGACTTTGTGATCGAGCAGCGGTGTCATGGCGAAGCGGCCCCGTCGAGAATGCGAATGATGGCAGCGGTGTAGCGTTCGAGCTGATCGAGCGCCACCCACTCGTCGGCGGTATGCGCTTGGGCGATGTTGCCGGGGCCGTAGACGAACGCGGTCAAGCCGGCCGCCGAGAACAGCGAGGCCTCGGTCCAGAAATCGACCGCATTGCCGATGGGCAAGCCGAGTTCGTCGGCGAGGTCGCGCGCCGCGAGGCGACGCTCTTCGGCGCTGGCGACATCGCCGGCCGGCAACGACGGGCCGCGAAAGGTCTCTTCGTAATGGCCGATCGCACCCGTCGTGGCGCAATTGCGGAATCGGGCATGCAGCTCATCGATATCGTGCGATGGCAACGGCCGGAATCCGAAACGGACTTCAGCGCTCGGCGCGATCACATTGGCCTTGATCCCACCCTCGACTTTGCCGATGTTGAAACGCAGACCGGTCAAGCCGCCGAAGCGGCGATGCGATTCTGCTTCGACCAGATCCAGTGCGCTAGCGCCCCAACGCATCGCATGATGCAGCGCATTGCAGTGCATCGCGTTGGCGCCAGAGGCATGCCCAGCCGCGCCGCGGAATTTCATCAGTACCGAAGCGATGCCGCGATGCGCAAGCACCGCCTCGCACTGCGTTGGCTCAGCGATGATCGCTTCGGAAAATCCGTAATCGCCTGCCAGAAACGCGGCGATACAGCGCGCATCGTTGGCTTCCTCGTCGGTGGTGAACAAAAATGCCACGTCGCTCGTGGTGCGCTGCGCCGCGACGATCAAACCCGCCGCTGCGCCTTTGATGTCGCAGGCGCCAAGGCCGATGGCTTTACCGTCCGTCACCCGCAATTTCAATGGGTCTGCGCTCCATGCTTCCGACGATGGCACGGTGTCCAGATGTACGTTGAAGACACGGGAAGGATTGCCGCGCACGGCGAGCAGAGACACCGCGCCCGCGCCGTGATCGGTGATGGCACAGGTGAAATCAGGCAACTGCGCCTGCAGATAATCGAAGATACCGCCGGTGTCGATCACGCGCGGCGGATTGCGGGTGTCGAAAGACACCAGGGCTTCGAGATGTCGGAGGATGTCGTTGAGCATGTGTACCGTCAGCAGGTAGAGCGGGCTTCAGCCCGCTGGTTGTTTGGTACACCGATGTTTGAGCGGCCTGAAGGCCGCTCTACCGATGCCTCTCACTTGTTGATCTCCGCCCACAGCGTGCTGCTCATGCCGAACAGCTTGATGAAGCCTTCGGCCTCTTCCACGCCCCAGTCGGCCGACTGTGCGTAAGTGGCGTTCTTGGCGTTGAGCACATGCGGCGAGCGCACCGCCACCGCATCGACGCGGCCGCCGCGGGTTTCGAGCACGATTTCGCCGTTGACCATCGCCTGCGACGAAGCGAGAAACGCTTCGAGATCGGTCTTCAGCGGATCGTGATAGAAGCCCTCGTACACCAGCTCCACCCACTTGCGCGCCACGTCGGGCTTGAAGCGGTTCTGCTGTTTGGTCAGCACCGCTTCCTCCAACGCACGATGCGCAACCAGCAGTGCAGTGAGGCCCGGTGCTTCGTACACGATGCGGCCCTTGAGGCCGATGGTGGTATCGCCGGTATACATGCCGCGACCGACGCCGTACGGCGCGAACAACGCATTGAGCTGCGCCAGCAACAGCGCACCCGCAAAATCCCTGCCGTCCAGCGCCACCGCCTCGCCGTTGACGAAGCGCAGGGTCACCCGCAGCGGCGCCTCCGGCCATTCGCTGCGCGGCGCGCACCAGCCGCGCGCACCTTCGCCCGGGGCTTCCCAGCGGTCGATCTCGCCGCCGGACATGGTCAGCCCGAGCAGATTTTCGTTGATCGTGTACGCCTTCTGCTTGGCGCGCACGCCGAAGCCACGCTCTTCCAGATAGGCCTGCTCGTAGGCGCGGGTCTGGGTGTGCTCTTTCTGGATTTCGCGGATCGGCGCGACGATGGTGTAGTCGCCGCTGGCCTTGACCGCGAGATCGAAACGGACCTGATCGTTGCCCATGCCGGTGCAGCCGTGGGCGATGGTCTTGGTACCGAGATCGCACGCGCGCGCCAGCGCAGCGTCGACGATCAGATAGCGGTCGGACACCAGCAGCGGATACTGGCCTTGATACGCCTCGCCGGCCCAGACGAAGGGTTTGACGAAACCCTCCCAAAGCGCCGGACCGCCGTCGATGGTGACATGCGAGGCGACGCCAAGCTCCTGTGCGCGCTGTTCGATGTAGGCGCGCTCCTCGGCATCGACGCCGCCAGTGTCGGCGAACACGGTATGCACGTTCCAGCCGCGCTCCTTCAGATATGGCACGCAGAAGCTGGTGTCGAGGCCGCCCGAAAAGGCCAGAACGATATCTTGATTGCTCATGGTGTGGATGTCCGTGAGGTTATTGGTTCGCAAGCACGGTCATGACCGCTTTCTGCACATGCAGGCGGTTCTCGGCTTCGTTGATGGCGATGCAGTACGGCGCATCCATCACCGCGTCGGTGGCTTTGATGTTCCGGCGCAGCGGCAGGCAGTGCGAGAACACACCGTTGTTGGTCAGCGACATCTTGCGCTCGTCGACGATGAAGTGTTTGTACTGGTCACGGATGGGTTTTTCGGGCTCCCAGTTGCCGAAATACGGCAGCGCGCCCCAGCTCTTGGCATAGACCACGTCGGCGCTTGCATACGCGCTGTCGATGTCATGGCTGACCTGCAGGGAGCCGCCGTTCTCGGCCACGTTTTGCGCGGCCCAGCCCATGTAGCGCTCATCGAGGATGTAATCCGGCGTCGGGCACAACAGCGTCACATCCATGCCCATGCGCGTGGCGATGGTCAGTGCGGAATTCGCGACTGCGGTGTTCAGCGCCTTCGGGTGATAGGTCCAGGTCAGCACGTATTTCCTGCCGCGCAGGTCCGATGTACCGAAATGCTCCTGCAGGGCCAGCGCATGCGCCAGTTCCTGACATGGGTGGGTAATCGTTTCCATGTTGATCACCGGCACAGTCGCGTATTTCGCGAAGCCCTTGAGCACTTTGTCTTCGCGGTCCACGGACCAGTCGACGAATTTCGGGAATGCGCGCACACCGATCAGATCGACATAGCGGCTCAATACCTTCGCGACTTCAGCAATGTGTTCTTCGGTATCGCCGTCCATCACCGTGCCGAAGTCGAATTCGATCGGCCAGGCGTCCTTGCCCGGCGCAAGCACCACGGCATGGCCTCCGAGCTGGAAGGCACCCAGCTCGAAACTGGTTCGGGTGCGCATCGACGGATTGAAGAACACCAGAGCGATGCTCTTGCCCTTGAGTACATCGCCCAATTTTTCACGCTTGAAACGTGCCGCGTCGGCGAGCACGGCGTCGAGTTCGGCGCGGCTCCAGTCCTGGGTGTTCAAGAAATGTTTCATCGTCGGTCTCGGATATTGAGTGTCGTATTCAAAAGGCGGTCCGTGAAAAGCGCGAGACAACAAAAAGGCCCGGCGGGTAGCCAGGCCTGATCGTTGGAATGTTGTCGGTGGAGCGTATTAGGACGACGGTTCCGGATCACCCAGCAGGCGTGTGGGGTTCCGGTCGGCGCGCGCGCGAGGTCATGCCGGAGGCCATCCGGGCACTGGTCGTCGACAGGGGCTGCGCGTTGTGCATAGGGGGCGCATGCTCGCATGTGCCGGGACCGGCTGCAAGCGCCTCGGCTGAAGATCGGGAGCTTTTCACCAGTCCGTCAGCGTTTGCCGGTGGCATCGATGTCCGGGGTGACCGACACCTTGACGCGCAGGCGTTTGCCGGGGTCGAAGGGAATGCGCGAACGATACTTGACGCCGCGATGGATGTAATCGACGTCATAGGCGATCGGGCGCTGGAATTCGCGCTCGACCCGCACCGGACGACAGTTGCGGCCTGGTTGTCCGGCCTCCGTCGGCGGGTCGCAACGTTCCTCGACGGCATAGGCACGAAGCGTCTGGTACACGGGTTCGACCCGCAGCACCTGTGCGTACTCGGTGCGTACATTCGGGGCCTGGATCACCGTGGTCTCCGCCTGCACAGACATCGCTGCGAACAGCATGAACGGCAGACTGAAACGGCGCAGGACAGTGGCGGGATGCGATGTCATCGGCCGGACAGTGTAGTGCCTCGGCTGGCGTCAGCCTGAACCGCTGCTGTCGTGAGCGCTCATCGACCGCTAGAATCGACTCACCCCCTGCATCGATCCACTCATGAGCCTGCATCTCTACAACAGTCTGACCCGCCATGTCGAGCCGTTCGCCCCGCTCGACCCCGCCTGCCCGACGATGTACCTCTGTGGGCCGACGGTCTACAACTACGTGCATATCGGCAACGCCCGCGGTCCGGTGGTGTTCGGCGTGCTCGCCGCGCTGCTGCGTCGCCGCTATGGCGGCCTGCGCTACGCGCGCAACATCACCGACGTCGACGACAAGATCAACGCGGCGGCGAAGGAACTGGGTACGCAGATCTCCACGATCACCGACAAGTACGCGGCGGCGTATCGCGACGACATGGCTGCGCTTGGGGTCAGCGGCGATTTCGCGCCGGACATCGAGCCATTCGCGACCGCACACATTCCGCAGATGATCGCGATGATCCAGCGCCTCATCGACGAAGGCCATGCTTATGCCGCCGAGGGCCACGTGCTGTTCGCAGTGGACACCTTTGCCGGCTACGGCAAGCTGTCGCGCCGCGACCCCGAGGACATGATCGCCGGCGCCCGCGTCGAAGTGGCGCCGTACAAACGCAATCCCGGCGATTTCGTGCTGTGGAAGCCATCGACCGACGACCTGCCCGGCTGGGACTCGCCGTGGAGCGTCGGCCGGCCAGGCTGGCACATCGAATGCTCGGCGATGGCCGAAGCGCACCTCGGCGAGACCATCGACATCCATGCCGGCGGCGTCGACCTGCAGTTCCCGCATCACGAAAACGAAGTCGCGCAGAGCGAATGCGCGCACGGCGGCAGGATCTTCGCGAACTGGTGGCTGCACAACGGCATGCTCAACTTCGGCGGCAGCAAGATGGCCAAGTCGGTCGGCAACATCCAGCGCGTCCACGACCTGGTCCGCGAACATCCGCCGGAAGCCCTGCGCTATGCGCTGCTGTCGGCGCACTACCGGCAGCCGCTGGAGTGGTCGGATTCGCTGATCGAACAGTCGGTGCGTACGCTGGATCGCTTATACGGCACGTTGCGGGATCTTGCGGATGTCGAAGCCGTTGCGGAGATCATGCCCGGCATCGAAGGGATTCTTGATGACGACCTGAATACACCGCAGGCTTTGGCGGAGATTGCACGTCTCGCAGGCGAAGCGCGCAGAAGCGACAACGCCGAAGAGCGCACGACACTCAAGGCGCAACTCCTGGGCGCGGGCATGGCCCTCGGTCTGCTGCAGCAGACGCCAGAAGCCTGG
>JANLSB010000194.1:0-7408 GCA_031362125.1 Lysobacterales bacterium
TCCGAGCGTCCAGCCTGGGTTTCCAGGAAGGCGTCGTATTCGCCAAAAACCGCATCCGCACCCAGAAAAGCTACGTAAAAAGAAAGTGCAGCTGAAGGTTGACGGAGGCGTCCATACGTGTCCCTTATATTTGGTTTGGTGGGTGTCCCTTATATTTGTCCCTTATATTTGATTCCTTATATTTGATTGATTACTCATGACAGATCGACTGGCACAAATTGGAAGCTGCTAACGCGTGTGCTCGGTAACACGAGAGGTATAGATGACGAACGGTGCCCAGTAGTACGGCTTGCGATATGCGGTGTCCGAATGCAGCAGCTCCAGCTTGGCTTGCCGCAATGCGGCGGCAGGCTCCTCACCAGCTGCCAATCGGCGATAGAGGTCGGTCATGAGCTCGGCAGTGGAAGCGTCCTCGACCGGCCACAGCCCTCCGATGACGCGCTTCGCGCCGGCGCTCAGGAATGCCCATGACAAGCCCACCAGGCCCTCGCCGGAAAAAGTCCGCGTGCCCGCGCTGCGGCAGGTCGACAGGGTCACGAGTTCGGCGTTCAAGGGAACAGCGATGACATCCCGTGCGTACAGTTTGTATTCGCCACCGTCGGCGGACAGCACAACGGCCGAATCGAGTGGAACCACGGAATTCGCGTGCGCGTGCGCGGCAAGATGGATGTAGGCGAAACGTTTCGGATCCGCGTTACGGTATGCCGATGGTGTCGCTCGCGGCCCGGTGTGGATGAGACGATTCCCGGGCTCGAACAGCGCCGCGATCGAAGCGACTTCCCTACCAGCGAACGGCAGTACCGGAAAGTCCGGATCCGGAGAAACCGGATCGCCGAGCACGAGCAGGGCGCGTTCGCGCATTGGCGATGGTGGGGTTTCCGCCTGCAGCATCCGCAGCGACGGGGTTCTGGTCAGGACTGCGTCCTCGATCAGGTAGTGCGGCCGTGGGCCCGGGACCACCAGGGTCTCGAAATTGAGTTGTTCGAGTGGGCCATCCGACACGATGATCACTCGCGCCTTCGATGTCATCGCCGATGCCACCGGCTGTACCAGCAAGCGATACAACTCGGTGGCCTCGGGGGCCGCTTCGTCGAGCGGGTCTCGGGAGCTGAGGATCAACCGCTGGTGGGCGGCGACGAGAGCGCTCAACGTTTTCTCGCCAGCGCCAGGCAGCGGGACCAGCGTGATGCCGTCGGCCGTGACGGCCCATAGAAAAGATCTTTCGGGGGCGATCGAATAAAAAAGCAGCAGCGCATTGGAACCGCGCGCGAGACGCGGGTAATCGACCCGGCGTCCCGGTACGGAGCCGGTTCCGCGCAGCCGCTCACGCAGCAGCCGCGCACGGCTTTCGTCGGCGACGCGCAATGCATCGGCGGCGCGTCCCTGAGCAATCAGAAAATCGATGTAGTCGTCGTAGAAGCGGCCCATGCTGGAGATGAACGGCAGTTGGTGCTCCGCCTCCTGCAGCTGCGCCAAAGAGACCTCCATCAGTCCGAACGCTTTGCGATACGCGGCTTCCGCTTCGGCCGGACGATGGGCGCGGGCATGCAGGCGCGCCAGACCGGCGTACGCCTCCCACACCAGATCGGACTCGGCCTTCGAAAAGCCGATGACTTCGTTGTAACGCGCTTCCGCTCGCGATGATTTCTCGCGACGTTCCCATATCTCTCCCAGCAGCAACAGCGTCCGCTGTCGCCCCGCAAGGGACCGATGCTCGACCTGTATCCGCAGCGATTCCTCGGCGCGGAATGTCGCTTCGCCGTAATCGGCGCGTTCCAGCGCGAGGGCTCCCCGCGCCGCCTGGATGTCGGCCAGCGCCTCCGCAGAACCGTCCCTGTCCTCGATCGCCTGCGCGATGGCGGCGGCACGGGCATAGCTCTGACTGGCGCGCGCATGGTCGCCCTGTCGTTCCCGCGTGCGTCCGAGATTCTGCAGAACGACCCGACGGTCGCCGGCAAGGTCGAGTTTTCGCATGCGCGCCTCGGCCTCTTGCAGCACCTGGATGGCGCGTTGGTAATCGCCGAGCAGTAAATAGCACCAGCCAAGTCGGCCCAGATTCCTGGCATTCGTCGCACCAGCGGGAAGGCCGGCCGCCAATTCCTCCGAGCGTCGAAGCCAACGGACCGCATCGTCGTACTCGGCGGTTTTGGCAAGGAGGTTGCCCAGGTTCCCGGCTGCCTTCGCTTCGATCAGCCGAAACCCCTGACGCTGCGCCGCATTCATGGTCTTGCGGAAAAGCGCTTCAGCAGTAGCATCGTCGTCGCGCAGCGCTAGGCAGACGCCGCGTCGGAGCATCACTTCGGCGGCCAGCTTTGGGCTGCGCAGAGCGTCTGCGATGTGCTCCGCTCTTTCCAGGTCGGCCTGCGCGCGGGCGCGTGCGTCCTCGCGATCGGGCTCGTTTTCTCCATCGGGTGCGTTACAACGGGCGAAGCCGCGTGTCATCAGTGCGCGCGCGAGCACCCGATCGCGCGGCCGCTCGACGGAAAGGCCAGCGTCAAGTCGGCTCAATAATGCGGTTGTGATGTTGCGCTGACCGACCAGTACTTCCGCGTCCAGAACCTCGAAAGCCCACGACCAAGCATCGTCACCCGTGCTTTGCGCCTGCCTCAGCCCGTCTTCGGCCAAAGCTTTCGCGGCGCCGAGGTTGCCCGCCTCGAGCTGTCGATAACCGTCGCTGTAGGTTTTCTCAAGCGGCGCTGGGCCGGCGCTGCACGCCGCAACGATCAGCGCGAGCAGCGCGACCGCGACGTCACGGATCCCAGTGGCCGTTAGTGTCGACATTTGCGCACACGATACTCCCCGTGATGGGGCAGCCAAGCTCGACGCGCACCATCGTCAGCCGGCGCGAGGCGCGCGTGATGAGGTACTCGCCGAAGTAGACAGTGCCGAATCCCGGGATCCAGATCCCGTGCGCGCCGCTCTTTCTGCTACCGACCACTGCGGCGGCCCTTCCTTTGTCTACATTGAACAGCGGCGCCATAAGCACCTTATCGTGTTCCGCAGGCAGCGGTCTCGAAATACCGTCGCTATCAATGAAAGGAAAGCTGTTGGCGCAGTGCAGGGGCGCGGTCAACGCCTGGTATGTGCCCTCGCAAACCAGTTCCCGGTAAGGCCTGAGCTTGATTAGAATCCCGCCGATGCGCAGATTCTCGAAATAACTGCCGAAGGGAACCGCCACGGGCTCGGACGTATCAATCGCGTGCGAGGACGTCATGCGGGCGACAACGCGATCGGCGGTAATCACATCGAGAATATTCAGACCTTCGATGGCGACCGTCACCAGTGTGTCTCCGCTCTTGATTCTTTCGCCGATCGCGTTTTTGCCGTGTTCTACCTTTTGACCGGAGACCGTGCTGGTGGCGCGATCGAAACGGATGATGTTCTTGTAGTTGAATTCGCCGACGGACGTTGCAGAGAATCCTCCCGTTGGAGGCAGGACGGAGGCAGCTTGCGCATCGATGTTTTCGCAGACGGGGCTCACGATCCGTCCACCCACCGCCATGGTGCTGCCGCGAAACCAGAACATGCGCTCGTTTTCTTGGTGACTCATCTACTTTTCCTCACGGGTCAGGATGAAGGGATAGCGGGTGACTTCAGGGGGCGTGGTTTGTTCCTCGGCCGAATCGATGCCCGACAACTCGATCGCGTATTGGCCAGACGCCAAGTCCGATACCGGCAACAGAAACTGCAGCTCATCGCCTGCTGCGGGCGCGTCAACGACAGAGGAACGAACCAGCGCGCCTTTGGCGTCGCGAACGTCGATCCGCCGGTAGCGTGAGGGCGACTCACCGCCGGTACGGCTCAAGGTCAGGCCAATCATGCTTTGCTGCGCGCCTACGCGAATCACCGCCGGATCGCTGCGGGCGACGGACAGGAAATGCAAGCTGGTGGCCTGCAACTCCTGGGTCTGCGCCAGATCCCGTCGCAACTGAGGCACCGTGACGGCCGTCTGGTAGATCGCCGCGCCGAGCGACAGCACAGCCGTGGCTGCAATGGGCAGCATCAGCAGCCGCAGCCGTCGCTTCGCGCCGGTCAGGCGCCGGCCGATGGACGGTTTGACGAGTGCATTGCGGGTGTCGTCGATGAAGATCGCAAGCGCCTTCATATCCTCGGCGCACTCCGGGCAAGTGAAGAAATGCTCTTCGAACTCAGCGCGCTCTTCCTCGCCCAATTCGTCGAGCATGTAGCTTTCGGCAATCGCCTTGCGCATTACGGTGGCGTGATCCATCGTAGTCACCCGTTACGTTTCGTAGTGTTTGTGCGCGCCAGATACAAGGCGCGAAAGCGCAGCTTCGCGCGGTGCAGCAGCACGCGAAGATAGCTGCGATCGACCTTGAACTCTTTGCACACTTCGTCCTTGTCGCGCTCCTCGACGAACAGCGCGCGCATCAGGCGCCGGTCGAGGTCGGGAAGTTCGTCGATCACGCGCCGGACCAGCACTCTGCGTTCGACGGCCAGCAGGCGATCCTCGGCGATCGGCGCGTCGTCCTCGATGAAGGCGACCGAGGAATCGGACATCGGCCTGTGCCGCTTCTCGGACCGATACAACTCCAGAAGCACATGGTTGCAGACCGTGTTGACGTAGGCCCCCAGGCGCTCCGGATGCTGGATTTCCTCGCCGGAGCGCAGCGTCTTGAAGACGCGCAGGAAGGTTTCCTGGCAAGCATCTTCCACCAGCTGAGGTGAGCGCAGCCGCGAACGCAGCTTGATCCGCAACAGATCCTTGAAGTACGCAACGAAATGCCGCTCCGTCTCCGTGTCGCCACCGCGCAGACGCTGTACGTAGCCGCCGTCGAAGCACTGGAAATCCCGCCCCGAGTGCTGCATCGGGTCCCTTCCTGGGTGCTGTAGAGGTAGGACCAGTATAGCCACGACTCAATTCCCCATGTGATGTCTTTGCCAGGGCCGAACCCGGAAGCGTCTTGAATCGACGGCATCGCCCCGTCCCTTCCTGTGTAGTGACATTCGAGCAGCGAACGTTTCAACCGAAAGCAGACTGCTTCCGGGAAACCCCCTCATCCGGACATTGCACGCCGGCATCGCCGGTTCGAGTGCGCCATGGCAAGGCGACCGGAAACGTTTCGCCTCCGAACATCACTACAGATACGCAAGCAGTCCGCATCCCGGACGCGATCGACCATGGTTATCCGCACTGCGGATGTCCACTGGACGCCATGCATTGACGCAATCGCATCGAGACACGTTTCAGTCGTGCGGCCGCACCGCATTCCGGCGACATGCTGCACCCCACTCAGGATAGGGTCATGAGCAAGCGCATTGCCGATTCGAAGCAGGAAGGCGGAAAACCCTGCGCGTACAAGTTGGAACTGGTCGGGCTGGCAACGGTCGATGACAGGCCCGACATCGCCATGCAGGTGCTCGACCGCAAGAACGCCGTACTTCAATCACAGCGCATCGACAGCACAACAGAAACGGTCACCTCTGCGACGCTTCATCTTGAAGCCCACTGCACCAATGGTTCCAACGCGTGTGATTGCAAAATGAAAGTTGATATCCAGAACCCGAGATTTGATCCGGGTGGTAGCGGCGGAAGCACGTCCAAGTTCAAGACCCCACAAACTTTTAGGCCCGGGTTGTGGATCATCACGCTCGCGACCCTGACAGCACCAGGGCCGTTCATAGAGCTGTCGGGCGTGCCAATCACTCTCTCTTCCAGGAGGCCCTGGTAATCCTACTTTGGATTTCACCGGCGGATGGTCGTGCCTGTGAGCGGGCTAGAAACAGTAGAAACAGGGGGCAGAAACAGGGGGCAGTGTGCAATAGCACCTACTTGAACAGCAATTTCCGATTTTCGTCATCCCCGCCTTCGCGGAGATGACGAGCCTTAAGCAAATGCCATTCGGGTCAGCGTGGTCTTTGTTGGCTCTGCGGGAAATCTACAGCGGCAGAGATCAAGTCACATCTTGATTCCCTCGCTCGCGTCCACCGCCCTGTAGCAGGGCGGCTTAATTCAGGCGTTAGGCCCTATCACGACGGAATGCAGTGGTTGGGTGTCCGTGAATCTGCATTCCATCAACAAGGAGATGGGAGATCAACATGAGCCAGAACGAAACAGGCAAGAAAAAACAGGGGGCATTCGTCCGTGGGTTGCCGGTTCGTCCCGTTGTTGGAGATCAGGAAAAGGGGGAGAGACCTTCGGGCATAGTGGTCATTCGGCTTGTCGCCGAAGCGAGTCCTGTCGGGCGGGAGAGTGTGGCGGATACGCTGGTCGCGCATGCAAAGATGTACGCATTGAAAAGACTATCCCAAGTCCTTGAGAGCGCCGGATCGCCTGAGTCCTACCGGCTGATACGCTCAATTGCCGCTGACAAAATTCTGGATATGGAGCGCGAGGCGGCTCACACCGAATACCCGCCGCTGCATAGCCTCACACAATACTGGCGCCTCGACCTGCGCGAGCGCTCACGGGAAGAAGCCACCAGACTACTCGAATTGCTGTCCTCGCTGCCGGAGGTCGATTCGGTCTGGGATGAACCGCTCGCCACGCTACCCGCCGTCACCCCAGGGGACGATTCATACAATGGTGGTCAGGGCTACCAGGATGCCGCTCCAATTGGCATCGATGCGCGCTGGATGTGGACGCAGCCGAATGGAGAGGGGGCCGGCATCGGCATCGTCGATGTGGAAGGCGGCTGGCGCGTGACCCATGAGGACCTCGCGGGGAAGTCGCCGACGCTCATCCATGGTGTCCAATTCGCAAGTTGGGAAGATCACGGCACTGCTGTCTTGGGCGAGATCGTGGCCATCGACAACGCGGCAGGGGTCGTAGGCTCGGCACCTGCGATCAGTTCCATACGGATGAGTTCGATCTACGACAGCCTCGGTGGACAGAACGTGTCCAATGCGCTCGCTGCTGCCGTGGCAGCGATGTCAGTCGGCGAAATACTCTTGATCGAACTACAGATCGGGTTCCTGCCAGTCGAGATATTCGACTTTCACCTCGATATCATCCGGCTGGCGACGGCCAGGGGAATCATCGTGGTGGAGGCTGCCGGAAATGGGAATGCCAACCTCGATACTTGGAGCACCCCCGGAGGGCTCCAGCGGCTCAATCGCACGTCGGCCAACTTCATTGACTCGGGCGCGATCATGGTGGGCGCTTCGGTCTCGACCGTGCCGCACGATCGTTGGTGGGCTTCCAATTTCGGAAGCCGTATCGACTGCTTTGCTTGGGGAGAGAATGTAACCACTACTGGCTACGGCGATCTCGACAACGGTGGCGGCAATGCCGACAGGTGGTATACCGACACCTTCCAAGGCACGAGTAGCGCCTCGCCGATCATCGTAAGCGCAGCCGCGCTGGTGCAATCCAGTTACCACGCAACAACCGGTACACGGCTCTCGCCTGGCCAGATGCGAGCGCTGCTCGCAAATCCAGCGACCGGCA
>JANLSB010000240.1:0-9933 GCA_031362125.1 Lysobacterales bacterium
CCATCCGCGCCAGATCGATCGATTCGCCGTCGGACAACAGCGCGAGCTTGTCGATCTCCTGTGCGGCGGCGAGCAGGTTGCCTTCGACCCGCTCGACCAGCCGCTCGACCGCGTCGCGCTCGGCGCGGAGGCCGCGAGCGCGCAGGCGACGTTCGATCCACTCGGGCATTTCATGCGGTTTCAGCGCCCAGGCGATCGCGTGATGGCCGACGCGGGCGATCGCCTCGCTCCACTTGCCGCCGTGCTGACGGCTCCAGTCCTCGCCGGTGATCAGCAGGACCACATCGCTCGGCGGATTGGCGCAGAACCCGCCGATGAATTCGGCACCGTCCTTGCCCGGTTTGGCCGACGGCAGCCGCACTTCCAGCACCCGGCGCGATGCGAACAGGCTCGGTGCGTTCACGCTTTGCGCCAACAGGTCCCAGTCGAAATCGCGGCCGTCGGCATCGAAGATTTCGCGCTCGCCGATGCCCTCGGCGCGTGCCTGCGCGCGCACCGCATCGGCGGCTTCCAGCACCCGTAGCGTTTCCGGGCCAGCGATCAAGTACGCCGGACGCAGCGGCTCGCTGGCGAGCTGCGCGGTCAGGCGTTCCGGAGTCAGTTCCATCGCGGGGTCGCGTGGGCCACGCGCTCAGGGCGCTTTCGCGGCCCCGGGGGCGCGCAGCGCGGCGTCGATCCGGCGCAGGATCGCGGCGTTCATGTCTTTGCGCATTTCATTGACCAGCAGTTCGCGCTCGCTGTTGCGGCCGATGGAGTCATTGGGTGGTGCGATGTAGTCGCGCGACAGCTCCACCGCTTGCTGCGGCACAAGGATGCGATCGGTCGCGTCGCCGTCATCAACCGCAGTGGCGTCAGGCTTGCTCAGTCGGAACACCACCGCGTACCGCAGGCTGTATTCCTGGGCCCGGCCGAGCGTATCGATGGCAAGCGGCAGGTCGACCCATTTCTCGGACAGCAGCTCGAGCTTGGTCGAAGTCGAAGCCGCGTCCGCAGCTGCCGGGGTCGCGCCCGCGCGCTCCAGCGAACGCGCCAGCGAGTCGGCCAGCGGGCTGTACGGGTCGCGCGCAGTCACCAAGACCGGACCGAGGTCGGGCGGCAACACCAGCGCGTTGCGCAGTTGGAAGCCGCAGCCGGCCAGCGGCAGCAGCAGCGACAGAACGAGTACGGAGCGGAAACTTTTCATGGATGCAGTCTGGCGGAGGCGGGAGCGACGGGCAAGCAGCGGCATGGATCAGGCGGCCACGATGTTCACGATTTTACCCGGCACAACGATCACCTTCTTCACGGTCATGCCATCCATGAACTTGACGACGTTGGGCTCCGCCAGCGCGGCGGCTTCGATGTCCTCGCGCGGGGTCCGCACACCGACCTCGATGGTGCCGCGCAGTTTGCCGTTGACCTGCACCGCCAGCGTCACCGCATCGCGAGCCAGCGCGGCGGGATCGGCCTGCGGGAACGGCACGTCTTCCAGCAGCGTTTCCGGGTTGCCCAGCACCTGCCACAGATGATGGCTGATGTGCGGCGTCACCGGGTTGAGCAGCAGCACCATCGTCTGCAGCGTTTCGTGGCGCACTGCCCGACCCTGCTCGCTCATGTCGTCGAACTTGGAGACATGGTTGAGCAGCTCCATCAGCGCCGCGATCGCGGTATTGAAGCTGTAGCGGCGGCCGTAGTCGTCCCCGACTTTCTGGATCGCCTCGTGCAGTTGGCGGCGCAGGGTTTTCTGCGCGACGTTGAGCTGCGCTGGATCGACATCGGCATGATCAGGCTGCGCCGCATGTGTAGTCACTTCGCGCCAGAACCGGCGCAGGAACCGCGACATGCCTTCGACGCCGGCCTCGTTCCATTCCAGCGACTGTTCCGGCGGTGCCGCGAACATCGAGAACAGGCGCACGGTGTCGGCGCCGTATTTGTCGACCATCGCCTGCGGATCGACGCCGTTGTTCTTCGACTTCGCCATCTTTTCGACGCCACCGATGTGCACCGGTTGGCCATCCTCGCGGAGCGCTGCGCCGACGATGCGGCCTTTCTCGTCGCGGATCACATCGACATCGGCCGGATTGAACCACTCTTTCGAGCCGTTGGCGTTCTCGCGATAGAACGTTTCCGCGATCACCATGCCCTGGCACAGCAGATTGATCGCCGGCTCGTCGCTGTTCACCAGCCCTTCGTCGCGCAGCAGCTTGTGATAGAAGCGGAAGTACAGCAGATGCAGGATCGCGTGCTCGATGCCGCCGATGTACTGGTCGACCGGCGTCCAGTATTTCGCGCGCTCGTCGACCATGTCGCTGGCGCCCGGCGATGTGTAGCGGGCGTAGTACCAGCTCGACTCCATGAAGGTGTCGAAGGTGTCGGTTTCGCGCTCGGCGGGGCCGCCGCACTGTGGACAGGTGGTCTTGCGCCATTCCGGGTCGGCCTTGATCGGCGACAGCACCACACCGGCGGCGAACGCGTCTTCGACGTTCTCGGGCAATACCACGGGCAGTTGATCTTCGGGCACCGGGACCGCATCGCATGTCGGGCAGTAGATCACCGGGATCGGGCAACCCCAGTAGCGCTGACGGCTGACGCCCCAGTCGCGGATGCGGAAGTTGATGCGGCGCTCGCCGCGGCCTTCGCGCTCGAACTTCGCGACCAGGTGCTCGAAGGCCTGCTTGCAGCCCATGCCATCGAGTTCGCCGGAATTCACGCACATCAGATCGTCGCGGGTCTTGTCGCCATACCAGTCTTTCCAGCAAGTCGCGTCGTACTGCAATTCTTCCGGCAGCAGATGCGGCGGCAGCGGCGAACGCACGCCGATCACCTGCGTGATCGGCAGCGAATACTTGGTCGCGAATTCGAAATCACGCTGATCATGACCCGGCACCGCCATCACCGCGCCGGTGCCGTAGCCCATCAGCACGAAGTTGGCGACCCAGATCGGCACCTGCTCGCCGCTGACCGGGTGGATCGCGAACAGGCCGGTGGCCATGCCGCGTTTTTCCTGCGTCTCCAATTCGGCCTCTGAAACGCCGCCCTTGCGCAGGTCGGCAATGAACGCAACCAGTTCGGCATTGGTCCCGGCCGCACGCGCAGCCAGCGGGTGCTCGGCGGCGATGCTGACGAAGGTGACGCCCATCAGCGTATCGGGACGGGTGGTGTAGACGCTGAGTTTTTCGTCGCTACCGGCAACGTCGAACGCGAACTCCAGCCCCTCGCTGCGGCCAATCCAGTTGCGCTGCATGGTCTTGACCGACTCCGGCCAGCCCGGCAGCGAATCCAGCCCGTCCAGCAATTCCTGCGCGTAAGCGGTGATCTTCAAAAACCACTGTGGGATTTCGCGTTTTTCGACGACGGCGCCGGAGCGCCAGCCGCGGCCGTCGATGACCTGTTCGTTGGCGAGCACGGTCTGGTCGACCGGGTCCCAGTTCACCACCGAATTCTTGCGATACACCAGGCCCTTCTTCATCAGCCGGGTGAACATGCGCTGCTCGTGGACGTAATAGTCCGGGCGGCAGGTGGCGAACTCGCGCGACCAGTCGATCGCATAGCCCAGCGCCTGCAGCTGGCTGCGCATGTGGTCGATGTTGGCGTAGGTCCACTTCGCCGGCGCGGTCTTGTTCTTGATCGCGGCGTTCTCGGCCGGCAGGCCGAAGGCGTCCCAGCCCATCGGCTGCAGCACGTTGTGCCCGGTCATGCGCCGGAACCGGCTGATCACATCGCCGATGGTGTAGTTCCGCACATGGCCCATGTGCAGCGCACCGGACGGGTACGGCAGCATCGACAGGCAGAAGTATTTCGGCTTGTCGGAAAGCTCGGCGACCTCGAAGGCACGCGTGTCGCGCCAGAAGGTCTGGGCGGCGGTCTGGAGGGCGGCGGGATTGTAGGCAGCCGGATCGTAGGCGACGGGTTCTGCGGACACGGTGGGGGCGACGGGCGAAACGGAGGGCCCGTTACCTTACATGATCCGCAGGAGTTCCGGCCCCCTCATGCCGGGGTCAGCCGCGCCGGAGGATCTCGAAACGGCAGCGTTCCGCGCCCGAATGCATGCATTGCGTCTCGCGGACCTGGATGTCCTCGCCGTATTTCTTGGACAGACCGAAGATGATGCCCTTGGCGACGAAACACAGCTTGCGATCCGATTGGTAGGTCAACACCATCTGGTGTTCTCCCGTGCGGCTCGAGACGAGTCTAGGCGGGTTGCGCTTGGGATTGTGGCGGTGGATCACGTCGTGGATCTTCGCACTGGCGTTCTCCAGCACTTCGAAGGTCTTCCATTCGGGCTTGACGAACATGTCGTAGTAAGTCACGAGCGAAGGACCGACGAACTGGCCGAAGTCCTCGAGCACCGCAGTCACGGGGAGCTTGAGCATCCGCGCGGCGGCGGTCGCCAAGGTGACCATTTCCTCGTCGGGGTACTGGGCAACCGGAAAGTAGACCTTGTAGCCGATGCCAGCTTCGGCCAGCAGTGCGTCCCAGGTATCGCGACCGCCGTGGCGTTCGATGACATAGCTGCGCAGAAAATCGAAAATCACACCGTACATGGCTTCCCCTGCACCTCCGTATGCCGCCGGGCGTCGGTTCGCCGCCTCTGGCGAATCCGGATCGACCGGGGTCGAGGTCATCCTTGATTGATTGACGAAACCAATTAATCACACAACCACGCCGTCCCGCAAGCGCCCCATACGATCGCCTCAGCGAACGAGAACGGGATGCAGGCCGTCGTGTTGGCCAGCAGACCCGAATGACCGGCTCGATGACCGGTTGCGACCGCTGCCGACGTTCCAAGACTAGAGACGGGAATCTCCATCGACTCTGGATATCGGTGCGCCATATCCGCCGCCCACCCGCTACCGTCAGGCGGGCACCGCGGGACATTTTGGCCAGAACCGGCCAAGGAGCTGATCATGCCCGCCACCCCTGCATCGATTGTCGCAGCGGCCAATGCCGAATAGACCCATTGGGGTCAATCGACATGGCATCTGGCAACGGGCCAGAGACGCGTCGGCCATCGCGACGACGAATCCGCTTTCGCACGCCATGTCATCGATCATTACTGTGCCGTGGGCGGCGGCAATCCATCGATCGAAGACATTCAGGACGATCGTTATTTCTGGTCCGCTGTCGGCATGTCGGCGATCATGAAACAGGCGGGCTTCACGCGGGCCGAATTTCCATTCGCGCAGGCGCACTCCGTATTCATCCGGCAGTTCGTCGCGGCCCGCAAGCTGGGCGATGCCGACAGCGCCTATTGGGGATTCCGTCAGGGCGAAGCAGGCGGCCAACCGGATGTCGACGATATCGTCGCTTATGGGCGCGGGCGCGGCATGACCACCAAACGCGCAGCGGCACTGTTCGACAGGAAGACCTCCTACGAAAGCCATTCGGATGTCGTAGTCGCCCGACGGCAAGGCGAAATCGACGTGATCGGGGCGAACGTGCTGGACTCGGTCACAAAGAAGACCCTGCGGCTGGATGCGGGTGGTCATATCCGCGACACCGCGCATCACTGGTTCGCGGTGCTCAAATTCCGCAGCGTATAACCTGTGTCAGACAACAGATACCCCGCAGCTTGCGAGCGCAACGCGGCATTCGCTCGGACATGGATTCCTGACCGATCGGAAATCGATCAGGGATCAATGAGGACAGGTGTCCCCACCGGCACCAACCGCCAGACCTCTTCGATCTGCCGATTGGTCAACGCGATGCATCCGTCGGTCCAGTTCCGCCAATAGCCCGGCGGCGTACCGCCGTGGATCATGATGTCGCCGCCGGGATCGACGCCCCGTGCGCGCGCCTGCGCGCGATCGGCTTCGTTGGGATAGGAAATCCGCAGCGACAAATGAAAACGGCTCTTGTCGTTGCGGAAGGTGATGAGATAGCGACCCTCCGGGGTTCGCTCGTCGCCCTGCTGGCGTTTGTGTCCGGAAGGTTGATCGCCGAGGCGGACGCTGTAACTGCGCATCACCCGCCCGTCGCGGAGCAGGTCCATCCGTCGCTGGTGTTTGAAAACATGGATTTCATCCGCGCGCTGGGCGACGGGCGCAAGCGACGGTGGCCACGTATCTTTCGCGAACGCAGCACCGGGGAGCGCAAAGAGCAGCGCTATGATCGACATGACTCGAAGCCGCCTCATGCCTGCGCGCCGATGCGGGCGAGCGCGGCGTCGATATCCACAACGGACGGTAGCGTGCCATAGGCGGCCCCGCGTGCACCACCCAACCGGCTGCGACAAAACGCATCGGCCAGTGGACTATCGCCGCGCAGTAAGGTCGCCGCCTGCAGCGCGAGCGCAAGCCGCTCGACCCATGCGCGCGAGCGCATCTGCGCAGTATCGGTTTCCGCCGACAGGATCGATGCCGTTTCTGCTGCCGTCGCGACCGTCCATGCATCGAATGCCGGATGCCGGCCCGAGGCCGATTCGAACTCGGTACGCAGCGCTTCGAGCGTCGCCGGTTCGCGCTGAAGGGCACGCAGTACGTCGAGGCACTGGATGTTGCCGCTGCCTTCCCAGATCGAATTCAGCGGTGCCTGTCGATACAGCCGCGGCAGCATCGATTCCTCGACGTAGCCGGCGCCACCCAGACATTCCTGGGCCTCATTGACGAAGGCAGGCGCGCGTTTGCATACCCAGTACTTGCCGATGGCGGTCGCGACCCGCGCGAAGGCAGCCTCGCGCGCATCGTGCTGCGCGCGGTCGACCGCGCCGGCGACGCGCAGCGCGAACACAGTCGCGGCTTCGGATTCGATCGCGAGATCGGCCAATACATTCCGCATCAGCGGCTGATCGATCAGCACATTGCCGAATGCCTGCCGATGGCGGACATGATGCACCGCCTGGGTCAACGCCATCCGCATTTCCGCCGACGAACCGAGCATGCAATCGAGCCGGGTCAGCATCACCATGTCGAGAATCACCGAGACGCCGCGACCTTCCTCACCGATCCGTCGCGCGCGTGCGCCGGTGAACTCGACTTCGCTGGAGGCATTGGACCAGTCGCCGAGCTTGTCCTTCAAGCGCATCAGCCGAAACGCGTTACGGTCGCCGTCGGGCAACCGCCGCGGCATCAGGAAGCAGCTCAGGCCACCCGGTGCCTGCGCCAACACCAGAAAACCGTCGGACATCGGCGCCGAGAAAAACCATTTGTGCCCGACCAGGGCGTAGTCGTCGCCGCCCGGCAGCGACGTCGCTACTGTCGCATTGCTGCGCACATCGCTGCCGCCCTGTTTCTCGGTCATGCCCATGCCCAGAGTCACGCCGCGTTTCTCCGACATCGGCACGTCGCGCAGATCGTAATGCTGCGTTGCCGCCTTCTGCGCCCATTCGCGCAGCGCGGGCTCGCGGCGCAGCGCCGGCATCGCCGCGTGGGTCATGGTCAACGGGCAACTGCTGCCGGGTTCGACCTGATGATGCAGATAACTCAACGCGGCGCGGGCGACATGTGCGCCCGCTTCGGGGAGTTGCCATGTCTCTGGTGCCCACGACAACCCGGCAACGCCATCGGCAATCGCAGCGCCCATGATCTCGTGATAAGCCGGGTGGAATTCGACGCGATCGATGCGATCGCCGAATCGGTCATGCGTACGCAATCGCGGACGGTCGCGGTGTGCGTCCCAGCTCAAGCGATAGAGTGCGTCGCCCGCCATGCGGCCATACTCGCCCAGGTGTGGGGCGAACGCCGCGGCACCTTCGCGCGAAACCGCCTCGCGCAGCGCCACGTCGATGTCCCACAGATCGCATGGAGCAAATTCTGGCGGCTGATTGCGCACCGCGTGGGTTTCGGCGATGTAGCCTTCGATCGGTGTCCAGGACATGGCGCGCTCCGCACAACCAAGGGCGATGCGCCGACTCTAGAACATTTTCGATCTCCATATCGCCATGTGCTTGAGCAAGAACCCGGCGCGATGGTTTCGTCCTGATTCAGCGCGCTGAGGCGCGCTCTACGAACGCGCTCTGCACCCCCCCCTCTACAAACGCGCTTCGAGCGCGCGCAGAAACTCCGCAGGCAGCGGCCAGCGCCCGAACCAGCCGCTGCGGGTTCCGGTGAGCACGCGCAACGACTGCCCACGACCGCCGGGCACACGCGACATCGGGTGGAACAGCAGATCGCGCAGCGCGGCGATGCGGTCGTGCTCCGACTGGAACAGCGGCGTCAGCCAACGGCTCCAGAAGTGATAGACGTCCAGATGCCTGCGGCGCACGCGCTGATAGGCGTGCAACGCTTCGGGCAAGGTCGCCGCCTCGCGCAGCGCATCGCGCAGAGACAGCGCGTCGATGAGCGCCATGTTCACGCCCTGCCCCAACTGCGGACTCATCGCGTGCGCAGCGTCGCCGACGAGCACCGCGCGGCCTTGATGCCAGCGCCGGACGACGGTGTCGCGATAACGCGCCTGGGCAAGCCCTTCTGGGACCTGCGTCGAAAGCAGGCATTGGGCAGCGTCGGGCCATATCTCGGCAACCTCAGCACGCCAGCGCCCTTCATCCTGGCCTGCATCCGCCAACGCGGTCGCAGGCAGGCTCCAGAAAAAACTCAATCGGGGCGTCGGATCGCCCGGACGCGTACCGACCGGCAACATGCCGACCATCCGCCGCGCGTGGCGATAGCGCTGGCGCAGTTCGTCCGGCCATGGCCAATCGCCTGCGGACACCAGGCACCACTGCGCGCCCCAGGGATAGGGCCGATCGAACACGATCTCACCGATCTGCGCCCGCAATGTCGAAGCCGAGCCGTCGGCGACGACGACCAGGTCGAAAGGACCGTGTTCATTGCCATGCTCGTCGCGCAACACGCCGCGCTCGTGATCGATATGGACGATCCCGCAGCCGCAGTGGATGCGGCGATCCCGCGTCCATGCGGCATCGAGCATTTCAAACAGCGCGCCGCGCTGCAGACCCAGGCCGAACAGCGCCGGATGCAGTTCGCGATAGCGCATATCCATCACCGTGCGCGCAGCGATGGTTTCGCCATACAACCGGCGTACCACCGCGCCGTGTTCCAGCGCGGTATCGAGCAGACCGAGTTCCCACAGCACACTCAGACCCGTGGGCTGCAGCAGGAATCCCGCACCGACCGGCCCAGGCACCGGAACCCGTTCGAACACATCGACGCGATGACCATCGCGGCTCAAGGCCACGGCGAGCGCTTGCCCGGCGGTGCCGTAACCGACGATCGCGATGCGCATGTCGGCGTTCATCGCGGGAACCGCCTCATCGGAACAGCATCATCAAAACGGATATTGATGAGCGGGCTCACAAAAAAACCCCGCCGAAGCGGGGCTTGGAAAATCGGGGTGGCGACCACGGAGAGTCGCCGACCTCAAGCAACCGGCGTAATGTTGGCCGCCTGCGCGCCTTTCGGCCCCGTCGTGACTTCATACGACACGCGTTGACCTTCCTGCAGACTGCGAAAGCCTTTGGCGCTGATCGCAGAGAAGTGCGCGAACACATCGGCACTGCCATCCTCGGGGGCAATAAAGCCAAATCCCTTGGCATCGTTGAACCATTTCACTGTTCCGTACGGCATATTCCTGTTGACCTCGATTGGGATGCGGTGGCGTGCGTCGTGCCTGCCCAGGCTAGGGCCCGCGTGGCGCACGGCGCGAGTATGCCTGAGCAAAACTCGCGCGCAAGGGGTCACCCCGTCAGCCTCGGCTGCGGTGACCCGGCACGATCGAAAATCGAATCGCTCAGTCGCGCGCAAGCAGCGCCGACAGCAGCGGGCCAAGCCCGAGGATGATACCTATGGGTGGGCTCGCTCATTCAAAAACGTCTGCGAGGCTCAGCGTCAAACCATTTTGACCAAAGTCGATGGTGCCGGTTTCGACCACCTTCAACTCCGGTTTGCCGTCTGCGCCACGGAAGTAATGCAGCACGACCCGCTTCGTCGTGTCTACGACGAGGTAATGCGCCACGCTCGGCAGCTTGAAATAGTTGACGAGCTTGGTCCCCGTATC
>JANLSB010000291.1:0-2671 GCA_031362125.1 Lysobacterales bacterium
GAGATCGATGGGTATCGCTGCGCTCAACCCATCCTACGAAATCGCGAGAATCTATTTTTCGTAATTGCTCACCGCAAGCTGCAGCATCGACTTCATCTGC
The DNA here is from genome assembly GCA_031362125.1 of Lysobacterales bacterium. GTDB lineage: Bacteria > Pseudomonadota > Gammaproteobacteria > Xanthomonadales > Xanthomonadaceae > Lysobacter_I. The sequence continues at coordinate 101 of JANLSB010000291.1, forward strand.
TCGCGCAGCGACGCCGGCTCGACGATCTCCGCATCCGGGCCGTAGTGCAGGATATCCATCAACAGTTCGCGCGGCGCGCTGTAGGGGACCTTGCGTTCGAAGCGTCCGTCTGGCAGGAAGCGGTCCTGCTGCTGCGAATGCCAATGTTCGTCGGCGACCCAGCGGGCGATCTTGGGGTTGAAGACGATAGTCGCCCAGCCTTTGGGCGCGCCGGAGAAAATGCCGTAGCTGCCGGCGAGGTGGTCGTTGAGTTCGCCATCGGGCACATCCTGCGCGGGCGCGTCCTGCATGCGCGCGGTGGCGATGCGGTCGACGGAAAAACTGCGCAGCGCTTCGCGGTCGTGGTCGAGCGCGTCGAGGTACCAGTTGCCGCGGTAATGGGTGATGCGCTGCGGCGAGACGACGCGGCGGGTCTTTTCGTCGGTGGAACGTGCGCGATAGTCGAAGTTGAGCTGTTTGCGCTCCAGCACCGCAGAACAGACGACCCGGAACACCTGTTCGTCCATCTTGCGGGTGCGATGCGGGATGACGCGGACGCGTTCGACCGGCCAGCGCTTGCCGGGCGCATGTTCTTCCAGCAGCTTCTCGATGCGCTGCTGCAGCGGCGCCAGCGCCGAGGACAGCACGCCGCCGCCGGTGCGGCTGAGCAGCTGCTGCGCGGCCAGCAGCGCATGCAATTCCTCCGAGTTCAACCACAGCCCGGGCAGCTCGAAGCGTTCGCCTTCGCTGGGGTCGTAGCGGAAACCGGCCTCGCCGTCGCCCATGATCGGCGCCATCAGCGCGTCGCGCAGGAAGGCGAGGTCGCGGTAGGCGGTGGCGCGCGAGCATTCCAGTTCGTCCTGCAGGCGCTTGACCGTGACCGGGTAGCGGGCGCTCTTCAGGATGCGGTGCAGGGAGAGAATGCGTTCGTAACGGTCCATGTGCTCGATTATGACGGATGCTTATTGCGGATGCGGGGATGGAGGATCATGCGCTGCGGCACGCATCTCCCACCGGACAAGCATCGTATCTTGATGGGGTCGCAGCGGTTGCGACCAGCGGACAACCGATACGGGCACCGTTTCGCCCGCGCCCCCCCTCTACTTGTGCACACCCGGGTCGCCAGTCGCCCGCCAACCCCTCACGGAGCCGACCATGGGCGACAACGCGATCCAGCAGTACTACGGGGAAACCCTCACCAGCCAGCGCGACCTCAAGACCGGCGCATGCTGCAGCCCCGAGGCCATGCCCGCCTACCTGCAGGACTGGCTGCGCGAGATTCCGCGCGAAGTCACCGACCGTTTCTACGGCTGCGGCTCGCCGATCCCGGCCGCAGCCGCAGGCGCGACCGTGGTCGATCTGGGCTGCGGCACCGGCCGCGACGCCTTTCTCGCCTCGCGGCTGGTCGGGCCAACGGGCCGGGTGATCGGTATCGACATGACCCCACAGCAGCTGGCGGTGGCCGAACGCAACGTCGCCGAGCACCGCAGGGCCACGGGCCTGGACAACATCGAATTCAGGTTGGGTTCGATCGAGGACCTGGCGGCATCGGGGATCGCCAGCGCCAGCGTCGATGCGGTGATCTCCAACTGCGTGCTGAATCTGGCCGGCGACAAGGCCCGGGTCTTGGCCGAAGTCTTCCGCGCGCTGAAGCCCGGCGGCGAGCTGTATTTCTCCGATGTGTTCGCCGACCGCCGCATCCCCGAAGCGCTGCTGCAGGACCCGGTGCTGCGCGGCGAGTGCCTGTCCGGCGCGCTGTATCTCGAAGACTTCCGCCGGCTGCTGCTGCAGTTGGGCTGCGCCGACTTCCGGATCGTCGCGCGCAGCCCGGTGCCGCTGCTCGATGCCGATATCGAGGCGGTGATCGGCCACGTCCGCTTCGAAAGCATCACCGTGCGAGCGTTCAAGCTCGATCTCGAAGACCGCTGTGAGGATTACGGCCAGGTCGCGACCTATCGCGGCACGATTCCGCATCATCCGCATGCGTTCGTGCTCGACGACCATCACCGTTTCGAGCGCGGCCGGCCGATGCTGGTCTGCGGCAACACCGCCGACATGCTGGCGCGCACGCGCTACGCCGATCACTTCAGCGTGACCGCGCGCGGCGCGCATTTCGGGCTGTTCGACTGCGCACCGGCGGCGGCGACTGCCGCGCCCGCGGCCTGCTGCTGAGCGCGCGGGATGAAGACCTCGAAAGCGATTCTGCTGCTGTTGCTCGTCGGCGCGGTGTTGACGCTGTATTTCGGCGGGTTCGGCGACTATCTGCAGTTGCAGAAGCTGCAGTCGCTGCTGGGCGATGCCCGCGCCTATGCCGCCTCGAACCCTTGGACCGCGATCCTGGGTTTCGCGGCGATCTATATCGGCGCGACCGCGCTGTCGATTCCGGGCGCGACCATCCTCACCCTGTTCGCCGGCGCGCTGTTCGGTCTGCGTACCGGCAGTGTCGTGGTTGCGATCTCGGCCACGCTGGGTGCGACCCTGGCGATGTTGAGCGCGCGCTATCTGTTCCGCGATACGGTGCGGGCGAAGTTCGGCGAGCGCCTGAAGACGATCGATACCGGCATCGAACGCGAAGGCGGCTTTTATCTGTTC
>JANLSB010000318.1:0-5295 GCA_031362125.1 Lysobacterales bacterium
TCACCGGCGCCAGCGGCGGCATCGGCGCTGCGCTGTGCGATGCGCTGGTGAAGGCCGGCGCGCGCGTCGTCGCCATCGGTCGCAACGAAGCACGCCTGCAGGCACTCGCACAGCAGCAGCCCGCCGGCCAGGTGGCGCCGCTGATCGCGGATCTGGCGACCGACAGCGGCCGTACGCGCGTCATCGCCTCCGCATCGAGCCTTCAGCAGACGCCATCGGTGCTGGTGCTGGCGCATGCGCAGAGCGCGTTCGGCATGTTCGAGAATCAATCGATGGACGACCTGCGCGATCTGGTCGAAACCAACCTGCTCGGGCCGATGGCCTTGATCCATGGTCTGCTGCCGATGCTGCAGCGGCATCCGCAGGCGGCGGTGGTCGCGGTGGGCTCCACTTTCGGCAGTCTCGCGTTTCCGGGATTTTCCGCGTACAGCGCAACCAAATTCGGTCTGCGCGGATTGATGGAAGGCCTGTCGCGCGAACACGCCGACAGCGGCCTCCAGTTCCAGTTCCTGTCGCCGCGCGCCACTCGCACCGCGTTCAACACGCCGGCGGTGGACGCGATGAACAAGGAAATGAAAGTCACCCAGGACGACCCTGCCGATGTCGCCGAACAGCTGGTCGCCGCCATCTCCAGCGGCCGTCCACGGCTGCAGCTGGGCTGGCCTGAAAAACTCTTCGCCCGCATCAACGGCGTGTTCCCGGGACTCGTCGACCGCAATCTGAAATCGCAGCTCGCCATCGTTCGTCGCCACGCGCGTTCCGCGTGAGCGATCTCACCCCACCGAGGACAACCGCCATGATCCGATTCCGCAATCGCATGCTCGCCGCCGCCTTCAGCACCGCGCTGTTCGCCGTCTCCGCGCTCGCCTTCGCCGGCGAGCCCTCGCCGCAGGTGGCCGCCGTGCGCGACCGCTGGGCCGAAGTCAACTACAACACCCCGAAGACGCAGCGCGAAGCCGCGTTCGACGCGCTGGCGAAACAGGCGGCCGCCGCCCGTGCGGCGCAGCCCAAGAACGTCAACGCGCTGATCTGGGAAGGTATCGTGCTGTCGAGTTACGCCGGCGAACGCGGCGGCCTCGGCGCGCTGGGTCTCGCGAAAGAGGCGCGCGCCGATTTCGAACAGGCGATCAAGCTCGAACCGGGCGCGCTCGACGGCTCGGCGTATACCAGCCTGGGCGTGCTGTATTACTCGGTGCCCGGGTGGCCGATCGGCTTCGGCGACGACAAGAAAGCGCGCGAACTGCTGCGCAAGGGCCTGCAGGCGAATCCCAACGGCATCGACCCGAACTACTTCTACGGCGAGTTTCTGCAGAACCATGGCGACTGGAAGGGTGCCGCCGCCGCGCTCGACAAGGCGCTGGCCGCGCCGGCGCGCCCGGGCCGCGAAGTCGCCGACGCGGGTCGCCGCAAGGAAGCGACCGCATTGCTCGGCAAGGTCCGTGCGAAGCTTGCCGGCAACTGATCGGCGCTCCACACTCGGCGGATGCGTATCCTGCTGGTCGAAGACGACGAGTCCCTGGGCGAAGGCATCCGTACCGCGCTGCGGCGCGCCGCCTTCAGCGTCGACTGGCTGCGCGACGGCACCAGCGCGCTGGCCGCGATCAAGGACGGCGGCATCGATCTGGTCGTGCTCGATCTCGGCGTGCCGCACATGGACGGGATGGACGTCATCCGCCATGCACGACGGGCAGGGGCCGATATGCCGATCCTGGTGCTGAGCGCACGCGAACGCGCCAGCGACCGCACGCTGGGCCTGGATGCCGGTGCGGACGACTATCTGGGTAAACCGTTCGACACCCAGGAACTGCTCGCGCGCGTACGCGCGCTGGTGCGGCGCACGAGCGGTCGCGCGACGCCGATGCTGCGCGTCGGCGCACTGGAGCTCGATCCGGCACGGCTCGCGGTGGTGTGGCGCGGGAAAATGCTGGACCTGCCGCGTCGCGAGTTCGCGCTGCTGCGCCTGTTGATGGAGCAGCGCGGCCGGCCGATCTCGCGCGAGTCCGCACAGCAGCGGCTGTACGGCTGGGACGAGGACGTCGCCAGCAACACGCTCGACGTGCACATCCATGCGCTGCGCAAGAAGCTGGATCCGGCGCTGATCCGCACCCTGCGCGGCATCGGCTACGCGCTCGACGAAAAGGTCGCGCAGGGCGCCGACGAAGACGGTCGCGGATGATGCCGATCCCGGTGACATCGATCCGCCGCGCGCTGCTGGTCTCGATCATCGGCGTGACCGTACTGCTGCTTGTCGCAGCGGGATTCAGCTATCGCACCGGCCTGGTCGAAGCCGGTGAGCTGTTCGATGCCAAGCTCGCGCATTCCTCGCGCGTGTTGATGAGCCTGGTGGACGAACCGCTGGCCGACCTCGCCGCACATCCGGGCAAGGCGGGCGATGGCGAAACGGTGGTCGTCAACGTCTGGCACGGTCGGGCCAAGGGCGAAGGAGAAGCGCTTGCGCTGCCCGATGGGCATGCCTACGAAACCAAGCTCGCGTTCCAGGTGCGCGACGCGCGGGGGACGGTCCTGCTGCGCTCCGACAGCGGCCCGGGCCGGCCGCTGGCGCCGCTGCGGCCCGGCTTCACCGACCTGACGGTCGACGGCGAACAGTGGCGCACGTTCACGCTGAAATCGCCGTCCGGACGCTGGTATCAATCCGGCGAGCAGGCTGCAATTCGCCAGGAAATCGCCGAAGAAATCGCCTTGGGCACGCTGATGCCGCTGCTGGCCGCATTGCCGCTGTTGGCGCTGTTCGTATGGTTCGCCGTGGATTGGGCCTGCGCCAGTCTCAAGCGCGTCTCGGACGCGGTGGAACAGCGCGCGCCGGATCATCTGGAAGCGATCGAATTGACTGAAGTTCCCCACGAAATCCAGGGCATCATCAAAGCCGTGAACGGGCTGCTGCAACGGCTGGACAAGGCGCTGTCGCGCGAACGCCGGTTCACTGCCGATGCCGCCCACGAACTGCGCACACCGATCTCGGCGCTGAAGGTGCACGCCTACAATCTGCGGCAATCCTCCACCGATGACGAACGCGATCGATCGCAGCAGCATCTCGATGCCGGCATCCACCGGCTGGAGCGGCTGGTCGCGCAGTTGCTCGCGCTCAGCCGGATCGAAAGCGGCAGCGTCGCGCCCGCGCAACAGACCATCGATCTCACCGATGCGGTACAGCGCCACGAACGCGACTACGCTGCGCTCGGCGGCGCCGATGGCAAACGCATCCGGCTGACCGCGGAACCCGCGACCGTGCTCGGCGACGAGCTCGTCATCGACGCGCTGGTGCGCAACCTGCTCGACAACGCGGTGCGCTACGCGCCGTCCGACGGCGTGATCGCCGTACGCGTGGGCCGCGATGGCGACCGCGCGGTGCTGGTCGTCGAAGACTCCGGCCCGGGCATTCCGGAGGAAGCCCGCCAACGCGTGTTCGACCGTTTCCACCGCGAACTCGGTACCGGCGTCGAAGGCAGCGGCCTGGGCCTGTCGATCGTCGCCCAGGCGCTGCAGTTGCATCACGGCGAAATCGCGCTGGACGCCTCGCCCACCCTCGGCGGCCTGCGCGCGACGGTGACATTGCCGGCGCAATAAGCGCAGCTCCGCTCAAGCGTCGCGTCTCATCAGGCCGGGCCGATGACCCGGCCTGCTCGCTGCGCTTGTGTGCGACGGGAGTGGCGACGCTTTTGCTGTCATCCCGAACGCGCGCGAAGCGCGCGGAGGGACCCGCTTTTGCGCGCCCGTTTGCGAACATGACAAGCGAAAAAACGTAGCCCGGGTAAGGCCAAAGGCCGCACCCGGGGCTCTTCGGCAAGGTATGCCTCGCTCATCCCGGGTGCGCGCGCTGCGCTTACCCGGGCTACTCGCTACTAGCTATTTTCATTCGCCAGAGGAAGCAAGCTGAATTCAACAAATTTTTCTGACGGATACAATTTCTTCGACATTTTTCTCAACTTTTTAAACACATCGGGCAGGCTTTCGTTGCTCGATCGAACATGGTGGACCATAGAATTTGCACCATTTATCGCACTTCCAAACAAGTACTCTCCAACTTCATTCTCTAAATCTATTCTCGATAGATGCTTACTATTTAATTTTTTTGCAGCAAAAACAGGCTGTAATTCACGAACATAAAAGATATTTCTGACCCTAATGGACTCCATCGCTTGGTCGAAACGACCTTGTTCAATAATAATCTCAAACAATAAATTTGGATCACTAGATTCGAGAAGAAAATTGAGATCATCAAATTTTTGCGAAAACTCGAAATTTTCTTGCGGCTGAATACCTGGAAAATTGAAAGCCATTTCAATTTCGCTTTTATATGGCGCCATCAGCTTCAAATAGCCACGAATTTCGTTGTGTTGTACCCCAAGAACCAAAAGTGCTCTATTGAGACTTGCCTTTCTTGTTTTTTCATCCTTAAGTTCTTCGCGGTATTCTTGGAGTCGAAATGCCAAAAAAGCACCGACAAACGTACCTATCAATGGGAAAAGTGCTTTTGCAAGGTCTGAAGGATTGAAAATTCCCGTAACTGCAAAATAAACCAACGTCACCATAACGATGGTGATCAATACAATATATATCCCAAGACGCGGGGTAGATTTTCGTTCGCCAGTCATCCTCGCACTCCAAAAATTACTTGAAATGATTCGCTTAAAATTCAAACCCGATACCCGGTATGGATCGCCACAATCCCCGCCGACAGATTCTTGTATGAGCACCGCGAAAACCCCGCCGCCTCCATCATGCCCTTGAGCTGCTCCTGCGGCGGATGCTTGCGAATCGATTCGGCGAGGTACTGGTAGCTGTCGCTGTCCTTGGCGAACAGCTTGCCCAGCTGTGGCAGGATCCTGAACGAGTGGAAGTCGTAGATCGGCTTGAACCACTCGGCGGTGACTGCGGAGAACTCCAGCACGCGGGCCTGGCCGCCGACGCGCAGCACGCGGTACATCTCGCGCAGGGCCGCGTCCTTGTCGGTGACGTTGCGCAGACCGAAGGCGATGGTGACGAGGTCGAAGCTGGCGTCCGGAAACGGCAGCTTCTCGGCGTTGCACTGCACGTATTCGAAGCCGCGGACGTTGCCGCGATCGGTCATGCGGTCGCGGCCGACGCGCAGCATCGGTCCGTTGATATCGCCAAGCACCAGTTCACCGTCGTCGCCGACGCGGTCCTTCAGCAGCGCGGCGATGTCGCCGGTGCCGCCGGCGAGATCCAGCACGCGGTCGCCCGGGCGCACCTGCGCGGTGGCGACGAAGTAGCGCTTCCAGACCCGATGGATGCCAAGGCTCATCAGGTCGTTCA
>JANLSB010000349.1:0-5048 GCA_031362125.1 Lysobacterales bacterium
ACGATGCTGCTGCTCGACCGTTCTTCCGAATGCGTCGCGCGGATGCAGCCGCTGGAAGACGACGCCAGCAGCCAGCCTCGGCCCCTGCTCGCGCAGGTCGCCGAGTTCTATTCGGTGCTCGGCCGCTGCCAGCGCGACCAGCGCAACCCGAAGACCGCGCGGCTGCTGTTCCAGCGTTCGCTGGAACTGCGCCGCAACACGCTGGGCGACACCGCAGGCGTGGTCGAAAACCTGATCGATCTGGGCGATCTGCAGCGGGACGCCGGCAAATCCGAGCCGGCGCTGATGGGCTTCCGCAACGCGCTGGCGCAGCTGCAGGCGAGCGTGGGCAACCGGCATCCGCTGGCGATCGAACTGCGGCGGCGGATGTGCGCGCTGGAGCGCGTGGCCGGGCAGCTGGCGATCGCGGAGCGCGATTGCCACGATGCCTTGACCCTGGCGTTGGACCTGCACGGTCCGGAACACCCGGCCAGCGTCGACGCCCGCCGCGAACTGGCCGCGATCCATGTCGATCTGGGGCGCTTCCGCGAAGCGGAGATGGCGTTCCGCGAAAGCCACCGCTGGATGGTCGCGCGCCTGGGCCGACAGCACGAAGATGTCGCCCGCAACGATGGCAGTCTGGGCATCGTCGCCTGGGAGCTGGGCGATACCGACGGCGCACTGCGTCATCTCGACCGCGCGCTCTCGGTTCTGCGCAAGGATCCGGAGTCGCCGCTGTATCACGGCGTGCTGTTCAACAAGGGCATGGTGCTGCACGACGCAGGTCGCGACCAGGCCGCGCTGCCGCTGTTGCTGCAGGTCGAGCGGCTGCGCATCGCCCGTCTGGGCAAGAACGATCCATTGGTCGGCGACACCCAGCGCATGCTTGGCGAAGTGCAGGCCGCGCTCGGCCAGGAAGACCCTGCACGTCTGAACCTCGTCAACGCGGTGAAGCTGACCCGGGCCGGCTATGGGCCGGCGCACCCGAATACCCGGCGCGCAGAGCTTTCGCTTGCTTTGTTCGACCTGCCACGCAACGACCCGCCGACGCCATCGGTGCTGGCCTGGCTCGAACAACTCGGTGCATTGCCGAAATCCGATCCGGAGCTGCGCAAGGTCGCGTGGCTGGCCGCGACCGCCATCGCCGTACAGCACTGCCGCGAACCGGGATTGGGCGATGGGCCGTCACTCCTGGAAGGCATCGCCGGCGACATCGCAGTGGCGTTGCCCGAAGGCGGCGCAATCGCACGTACCTTCGAACGCCAGCGCAGCCTCTGTCGTTGATCCCACAGGAGATCCCATGTCACCGCTCCGACCGCTGCCGATCGACGACTGAGCCAAGCACCGCCTTGATCTCGTCGCAGGATCCGTACGGGCGCCGCAAGAGCGGCGCCCGTACGGATTCAGGGTTGCGGCGCGTCCGACGTTGCCGGAGCGGCAGGGACGTCTTCGCTCTCGCCAACGCTGACCATACCGTTCTTCCAGACCTGATCCTCGATCACCCGGTATTGATCGGGATTGTTGCGGGCAGGGGTGTGCAGCTTGGACAAGAGCACGGCATCGTTGCGGTTCTGAGCATCGGTATGCGCCGCATCGCCATATCCGTCGACGCGATGTTTTACGAAAACGGCAGCGGCGGCTGCAACGGATCGATCCGACCCTCTCCACGCATCACTTTCTTGTACTCGGCACGGCTGACCGAGACGTAGCGGTCGTTGCCGCCGATCTCGACCTGCGGCCCTTCCTGCAGCGCATGGCCCTGTTCATCCACACGGACCGTCATGGTCGCCTTCTTGCCGCTGTGGCAGATGGTTTTGATCTCGGTGAGTTCGTCGGCCCAGGCCAGCAGATATTGGCTGCCCTCGAACAGTTCGCCCTGGAAATCGGTACGCAGGCCATAACACAGCACCGGAATGCGCAGCAGGTCGACGATCTCGCTGAGCTGCCAGACCTGCGGCTTGGTGAGGAACTGCGCTTCGTCGACCAGCACGCAGTCGAGCTTGCCGTGCTTGGCGATGTCGCCACGCGTCCAGATGTCCAGATCGTCGTCGCGCCCGAAGGCATGGCCCTCGGCGCTGAGGCCGATGCGCGAAGCGACCGTGCCGGAGCCGGCCCGGAAATCCAGCTTCGGCGTGAAAATCAGTACGCGCATCCCGCGCTCGCGGTAATTGTGGGCGGACTGCAGCAGGGTGGTGGTCTTACCGGCGTTCATCGCCGAATAATAGAAATAGAGCTTGGCCATGACGCCAGTTTAAGGCAACGCCGACTTGTTCAACGTTGCCCCAGAAGCCGGGCGGCGCGAATGCAGCACCCGGGCCTGAGGTGTCGACCGTTCAGGATTTTGGTGCTTCGGGTTTTGGCGCCTCGGGTTTCGTCGCTTCAGGACCGGCCGGTTCGATCTCGCCGACTTCGACCATCCCCTGTTTCCAGGCAGAATCCTGTTCATTCCAATAGCGCGCCGGCAGCATGCGCCCCGGTTCGTAGATTCTTTCCAGATTGGTACGCCCGATCCCACCCAGCAATACGTCGCCCATCTGTTCAATCGGGGCGTTGCGTACACCCAGGGTCGAGATCCCAAGACGCGTCTTGAAGCCGGTTCGGGAACCGGTGACATTGCTGCGGCCTTGGCCCAGCGCATTCGATAGACGCTTCTTGGCCAAGGCGTCGCCGTACTCGGCACACATGCCTCGGCCGCGCCCGGCAGCCAGATCGGACCAGATGTAGGCGGCGACGCGATCCTGCGAGACACCAACCCCGTACCAATGAAGCATGCTCAGCCGGTGCTGCGAATACTTGTCGGCATATCGCTGGTTTGGAAATCCGCCATGATTTCGCTGACCGGTGCGGCCTGCACGTGCGGATCAAGGGCGACCTGCCTTTGGGTCCGTATTCGACTCACTGCAACGCTGAAGAAGTCAGCGGCGTCGCGATGGCAGCCCGAAGGGCGAGAGGCTCGACGGCGAGTCGTCAAACAGACAAATCACTGGTTTGCCAGAGCGAGTTCGGGCATGCCCCGAACTCGCGATCACTGAACACGTCTTGAGGCGCTTGTTGCGTGTTGCCTCAGGGTGACTTGGGCGCGTCCGGCACATCCTCGATCTCGCCCACCTCGACCATGCCGTTCTTCCAGACCATGTCTTCGAACGTCCAGTACTTCTTCGGGTCGGTGCGCGAGGCGTCGTACATCCTCTTGAGGTTGACGCCGCCGGCCGAGCCGAACAACTGGTTCCCCGGGCCGATGCTGGAGATGATGACGCCCGCATCGAAACCGGTGCGCGAACCGGTCATCTGCCGCTTGCCTTGCGCGATCGCACGCTCCGTCCGCGGTTTGGCGACGACGTCGGCGTATTCCTCGACGATCTTGCGGCCGCGCTGCGGTACTTCAGCCTGCTGCTCCGGAGTGAGCTCGCTCCACATTTTCTCGCGGATCGCCAAGAACTGGGGATAGCCGCGCTCGGCGGCAAGGTCGGCCCAGATGTACGCCTCGACACGATCGGCACCGACACCGACACCGTGCCAATACATCATGCTCAGGCGATGTTGCGAATACTTGTCGGCGAAGCGCGAGGCGATACGGAAGTTGCGCGCGGCGTCGCCCCAGTTGCCGGACGCGGCCGCCTTGTTGGCATAGATGCGATAGAGCTCATTGGGATGGTTGGCGGCCATCTTGGTCAGCGCGTCGTATTCCTTGGTCGCAAGCGCGTCGGTATCGACGACGACCGCCTGCACTGCGGTGCCGGGTTCGGCCGCCGGCGCGGCGGAGACCACGATGGGCAACAACATCGCGCAGGTCATGGCGAGCAGGCGCGGCGTAGCGCGTGTGATATCGAAACGTGTCATGGGGATCTCCTCAAGTGTGGGGTAAGTTGGAGACTGCAGTGATGCGTGGAATGTGACCGGCAAGCGGCTGCGATGTGAAGACATCGATCGGGGCGGGGCCCGATCTCAGCGTCCAGGCGTCGTTGGCGGCACGCTGCCGGACGCTGGTGTCTCTGCAGGAGGCACGTCGGGTGCGGTCGCATCGATCTCGGGCGTCGTTGCGGGAATCCGGGACGGCTGATCGGGCGCGCGCGGCCGTACGTCTTCGAGTTCGCCGAGCGTGACCTTGCCGATCCGCGGTTTCATCCATATTTTGTCCTGCCAGGCCCAGTACTTCTTCGCGTTCCAATAGCGCTCGTCGTAGAACGTGGAACCTTCGATCGACTGCGAACCGGATGGCCCGGAAATCTCGATCTTCACGCCGTGATTGAAGCCGGTGCGGCTGCCGGTGATCTGGCTCTTGCCGATCCGCAGCTGGTGCTCATAGCGGGGTTTGGCCGCCCCGTCGCCGAAGCGCGCATATACGGCCTGCCCTTCTTCGACCGCACGGCTGCGCTCGGCGTCGCTCAAGGCCTCCCAATACGACTCTCGCAGGCCCAGAAAGCCGCGATAGCCACGCTCAGCTGCCAGATCCATCCAGGCATAGGCCTGCACCGGGTCGCGCGGTGTGCCCTGGCCGTTCCAGTACATCTCCGCGACCATGCCCTGCGACGGCTTGTCGGCGAAGAAGCTGGCGCGCCGGAAGAAGCGCAGCGCCTGCTCGTGGTTGCCTTTTTGGAAGGCCTCCAGCCCAAGCATGCGGTACTTCAGGTCCTGGTGGTGCTCCAGGAAGCCGGCAGTGATCAGCAGCGGATTGTCCAGCAGATCCGGCGGTGGTTTGTCGGCGGCGCATACCATGGACGCACAGGCTGCGGACAGCAGTACGATGCAGAAGGCAAGGGAACGCTTCATCGCTTCTCGGGACCGGCAGGCATATTTCCGTATTGGATGCACACGGTAGCCGAATCGTCGCACCAGCACAGGTAAACTGATGTCCTATATGACTTCAGTCATGCCGACTTCCCGCACCACGTCATGCACGGCCTCAACCCACAACAACGCGAAGCGGTCCTCCATGCCGAGGGCCCGCTGCTGGTGCTCGCCGGCGCGGGCAGCGGCAAAACCCGGGTCATCGTCGAGAAGATCGCGCATCTGATCCAGGCGAAGCATTACCCGGCCAAGCGCATCGCCGCGATCACCTTCACCAACAA
>JANLSB010000397.1:0-4752 GCA_031362125.1 Lysobacterales bacterium
CTCGTGGCCGGCCTCGGCTTCGTGCCGATGGCGCTGTCGAATTCGGCCGGGGCGGAAGTCCAGCGTCCTCTCGCCACAGTTGTCATCGGCGGCATCGTCTCCTCGACGCTGTTGACTCTGCTGGTGCTGCCCGCCCTGTATCGGCTGCTGCACCGCGACGACGAAGACAGCGCGAAGGTGGCGCCATGAACCGTCTTTCTTTTTTGACGCTTCGACGCCCGAAGGCTCCATTGCATTCACTCGTGAAGCTGGATGCCCGCATGATCTTCGCGGCACTCGTGCTGTTACTGTTGCCCGTCGTGGCCTTCGCCCACGGCGTCACCGGCAGCGATCAGGCCTTCCTCGAACAAAGCACCGGCCGTCAAATCATCGTCTTCGCCTATCTTGGCGCCAAGCACATGGTCACCGGCTACGACCACCTGCTGTTCCTGTTCGGCGTGGTGTTCTTTCTGTATCGCATGCGCGACGTGAGCCTCTACGTCACCTTGTTCGCTGTCGGCCACAGCATCACGCTGCTGGCCGGCGTCCTGGGCGGCTGGCACGTGAACGCCTATCTGGTCGATGCCATCATTGGTTTGTCCGTGGTCTACAAAGCGCTCGACAACCTCGGTGCATTCAAGCGCTGGTTCGGTGTGCAGCCCGACACCAAGGCCGCCGTGCTGATCTTCGGACTGTTTCACGGGATGGGTCTGGCGACCAAGCTGCAGGATTTTGCGCTGTCCAAGGAGGGGCTGGTACCGAACATGATCGCCTTCAACGTGGGCGTCGAACTCGGGCAGTTGCTGGCACTGGCCGGCATCCTGATCGTCATGGGCTTCTGGCGACGCAGCTCGAATTTCCATCGTCATGCTTTCGCCGCCAATGCCGTGCTGATGACCGCCGGCTTCGTGCTGATCGGTTATCAGCTCACCGGCTATTACGTTTCCTAATCGAAGCTCGCAGAGGTTCCGCATGTTCATCACCGCAACCCATTCGCATCCCTCCGCCCGACAACTGGTGAAGGCCACACTTGCAGCGATCGTCGTCGCAGCGATCATCCTGGTCACGACCGTGCTGCCGGCGGAGTACGGCATCGATCCGACGGGCATCGGCACGCGCCTGGGACTCGATGTGCTTGGAGCGACCGCCGAGGCAGCCGAGCCGTCGGCGCCGCAGCCGCAAGCACCGCAGCCATCAGGGAGTTCACCCACGACACCGGACACCACTGCGGCGAATGCCGCGCTCAGCACCAAGGCGACTGCAGCGTTCGGCACGAACGCCGGGCAGAGCTTCGACACTGCTGCCGTTTCGCTTCGCACAGCGCCTTACCGGAACAACACTTTGAGTCTCACCCTGGAACCGGGCAAGGGAGCAGAGGTCAAAGCCATGCTCAAGGCCGGCGACGGTATCGTCTTCCACTGGACGGCGACAGGCGATGTCGCCTTGGACATGCACGGCGAACGCCACGATGCCAAGGGCACCTGGACCAGCTACGCCGTCGAAGCTTCGCAGCGTGAAGCGTCCGGCACCTTCATCGCACCGTTCGATGGCAGCCATGGCTGGTACTGGCAGAACCGTGGCACCGAGCCCGTGACGGTCAATATCCAGGTCGCCGGCTACCAGGAAAAGCTCTACCGCCCCTGATACATCCATCCACCTTCATCCTGACACCGTCACCCCGGCACTCCTGCCACCCACTCATGGAGATTCCCATGTTCAACCGTACCTCGCTCCAGTTCGGCCTCGCGTTTTCGATCGCACTCGTCGCGGCTTCCGCAGCCGCACATGACCCGCGCCTCCACGAGCCGGAATATCAGGCGCCTCCGGCCAAGTACAAACCCACGACCTGCGTCCAGCTCGCCGACACCCAACGTTATTCCAACGACGTCACCAATCCCGATATCAAGGCGTTGAAGACCCGCTGCGATGCCGAGAAAGCGACCGCAGCGCGTAAAGCAAAACCGACCGGCGACAAGAAGTAGGACCACAGAGCGGACCGGCCAGTGTGGCCGGTCCTCAGTCCCAGCGGTGACGCGAGGTGTCTGATCCAACGGAGGTATTCAATGGCGACCTTAATGCTCAAGGTGTTGATCACTGCGATTCTGGTGGTCGCGATCAGCGAAATCGGCAAACGCAGCAGCTTCGCGGGCGCATTGCTCGCATCGCTTCCGCTGACCTCGCTGTTGGCGCTGGTGTGGCTGTATCGCGACACCGGCGATGCACTGCAAGCCGCCCAGTTAGCGCGTGGCATCTTCTGGTTGGTGCTGCCTTCGCTGCTGTTCTTCCTGGTGTTCCCGTTGGGCGTCAAGGCCGGTTGGGGCTTCTGGCCGGCGATAGGCGCAGCCAGTGTCTGCACTGTGCTGGCTTATGGCGGTATGGTCGTGATCGATAAGAGCCTCGATCTGAAACTTTTCGGATAGCAGTTCACTGCAATGACTCAAGGCGTTTCGCCAGAGTCTCAAACACGAAACCCCTGCAGTTGCAGGGGTCGTTGGTACCGCGGAGAGCGGTTGTCTTGGTAGATTTGGCGTGCGTGGAAGGGCGAAAGTCCGTGCTGACGCGGCACCATCGCATGCGGGGCTGAGCGCCATCGCGCCATGGCCGGGAATCCCGACTGAATATGTTTCCGCAGAAAAATGGCGCAGCCAGAGCACGTGAAATCCAAACGCTCTCTCACGCCGGATCGCAGCCGAGCGTAATAGGCCGCACCCGGGAGAGGGGCGGGACTGGAGACCGCACCAGTGGCTGGCCCGGTGGTCGTGTTCGAGGTAAGCGGTACGGTGGCGATGGTTCAGAAGCTTTCCCGGCCGCCAATCCTGCACATGCTGGCGGCCGGGCTCGGGCCGATTCCCATCCGGCGCCACTGCTGCAGCGCGCGGACAGAGATGTCCCTGCGCCGGGCCAGTTGGGTCTCATCGAATGCGCGCGCCTCCCACTGGGCGGCTTGCGCGGTGGAGTGGTCTTGCATGGTGTGTTCCTCGACAGGCTGCGAGTGCAGCGGTGGAAGACAGGGAATTTTTTCTCACCCGTCGACGATAGGCGCAAACGGAAACGAAGCCCCGCGTGAGGCGACGGTCGGATCAGCATTCCTGTGCTGAAGCGGATCTTTCGCCAAGATCCCGGCGCAGGACGATCAGCGCCATGCGCCGGTTGTCCTACTCCGCACTAGGCTCGATCCGCGTGATCGTCGCTTCCATCCCTTTGGCCGTGAACTCGAATCGCACGGACTGGCCGGGCTGCACGGACGCGATCTGCTCGGGCGTGGCCTTGAAACCCATCGTCATCCCGGGCCAGCCCAGTGCGTCGACCGGGCCGTGCGTGAGCGTGATCTTGCCTGCACCGGCATCGACGGATTCGACGGTGCCGGTCGTTGATGCGGTTTGGGCCGGCTGCGGCATCTCTATCGATGCCGGTTTCGTCGGCATTCCCATGGCCGCGTGCTCGGCGGTGGCCGTGTCGGGACTGGAGGCTTGCGAACAGCCGGCGAGCAGCAAGGCTGTCGAGATGAGGATCGGGGATATCGTTTTCATGAGGATGTCTCGCGGTTGATGGGCAAGTGACTACGGATGGTGCGGCGGCACTGCAGTTCGACGGCCGTCGCGACCGGGGACGAGGGATGTGGTATCTCAGTGGGGTTCATGTGCAATCGCCGATGCATGCGACAGAACTCGGCCGCGCAACAGCCGGAACGCGGCCGGTATGACCAGCATCGACAGCAGCGGCGCGGTCAACATGCCGCCGAGCATTGGTGCGGCGA
Source organism: Lysobacterales bacterium (assembly GCA_031362125.1). GTDB lineage: Bacteria > Pseudomonadota > Gammaproteobacteria > Xanthomonadales > Xanthomonadaceae > Lysobacter_I. The sequence continues at coordinate 3,737 of JANLSB010000397.1, forward strand.
TGCGCTGCATGACCTCCGAACCGGCCCCATCGCCGATGAACAACGGAAACAGGCCCGCGAGAATCACCGCGACCGTCATCGCCTTCGGGCGCACGCGCTGCACCGCACCTTCGCGGATCGCCGCTTCCAGCGTGTCGAGGGTGGCGGGCTCGCCGGCCGCCAGTCGCCGCTCCCAGGCCTGACGCAGGTAGAGCAGCATGATCACGCCGAACTCGGCGGCCACGCCGGCCAGGGCAATGAACCCGATCAGCGTGGCGATCGAGACCGCGTGACCCAGCGTCCAGATCAGCCACAACCCGCCGACCAGCGCCAGCGGCAGGCTGAGCATGATGATGGCCGCCTCGCTGGCGCTGCGGAACACGAGGTAGATCAGCAGGAAGATGATCGCCAGTGCGGCCGGGACCACCCACCGCAGGCGGGACAGTGCGCGTTCGAGATATTCATACTGTCCCGACCAGGCGATGCCATAGCCCGCCGGCAGTTTCACCTCCGCGCCGATGCGTCGCTGCAGATCGGCGACGATCGAGCCGAGGTCGCGGTCGGCGACATCGACGTAGACGTAACCGACCAGTCGGCCGTTCTCGCTCTTGAGCATCGGTGGACCCGGGCTGAGCGAGAGGTCAGCCACTTGGCCAAGCGTCAGTTGTGCGCCGCCCGGAGCCACCAGCGGCAACTGCACCAGCGCGGTCAACGAATCGCGCTGGCTGCGCGGGTAACGGATGACGATGGGGTAGCGTTCGCGACCTTCGATGGTCTCGCCGATGGCATCGCCGCCGACGACGGTGGCGATCAATCGCTGCAGGTCCGCCTGGCTCAGACCGTAGCGGGCAGCGACCTCCGGACGGATGCGCACGTCGACATAGCGTCCGCCAGTCACACGTTCGGCCAACGCCGAACTGACGCCGTCGACGGTTTTGGCGACGCCCTCGATCTGCGCGCTGAGATGTTCGATGACCTGCGTGTCCGGGCCGGACACCTTGATGCCGATGGGGCTCTTGATGCCGGTGGCGAGCATG
>JANLSB010000400.1:0-1540 GCA_031362125.1 Lysobacterales bacterium
CCGGAGTCTTCTCGAAGAAGCGCGGATCGGTGCGCAGGAACGCGAAGAACTCGGGCAACGTACCCTGGAAACCGGCTGCGGCCTTGACCTTGTCCATCTCAGTACGAATCCGCGCGACTTCCTTCAGACCGATCGCATGGATCTCGTCGGCACTCAGCCCAGTGGTCGTGTAGTCGCCGGCCAGAAAGTCGTAGTAGGCCTTGCCGTTGGGCAGGTCCGCGACCGCGATGCCGGAACGGGTCTTCGGCAGATATTCGTCGTTGAAATAGGTCCGCAGCTTGCGATACGCCGGCACGATCTGCTTCGCGATCACCTCGCGGGCCTCGGCCTGGAGCGCCGCGCGCTCGGATTCGGGTACGCCGGCGGCAATCTTTTCGAACGGTCGATAGAACGCACTGGCGGCCGGGTCGTCGACGATCTGCGCGGCAATCTGTCCCGGCACGCGCCGCATCAAGACCTGCGGCGGTACGTTGCCGGCCTTCACGCCTTCGCGCATCAGCGCGATCGTCTGATCGACGGCCCTGGGCAGCGCACGCATGCGCGCCAACCAGTCGCGATAGTCGCGGGTTTCCTTGAACGCCAGTCCTTCGATGATCCCGTCGGCGTTCTGCACGCCGCCCTGATGGCCGATGGGCTGCAGATATTCGCGAAACGACTGCCGTTGCACGGTTTTTTCCTGCAGCCACAGGAAAGTGTCGTAGTTGAGTTGGTCGGCGGGACTGAGCTGGCTGCGATCGAAACGTTTCAGTCGCGCCAACGCATCGCGGTCGGCGGCCTGGCTGGCGGCGATCGCTTCGAGGCTGCTGTCGGACCAACGGTCGTTGTAGCGGCTGTCGCCCTGGAACGAGGCCGACTCCGGGTTCTCGCGCAGTCCGCGCTCCCATTCTTCGTCGAAGAACGCATGCAGACGTATACCTACGTCGGTCTGCTGGGCCTGAGCCTGTACGGACACGATACAGGCCACGACGAGGACAGCCGCGAATGCCGCTGTGCGGAACAGGCAACGGACCATGGGGAACTCCGACGCGAATGTAGGCCGGAGTCTATCCCCCCGAGCAAGTCGGGGGATATGGCGGAAGTCAGGCCGCGCGGTCGGCGTCGGTGGTGAAGCTCTCGCCGCAGCCGCATTCGGCTTTGACATTGGGGTTGCGGAACACGAACTGCTCGCTCAAGCCCTGCTTGAGGAAGTCGATCTCGGTGCCTTCGACGAGGGCCAGACTGTCGGCATCGACGAACACCCGGATGCCGCCCTGCTCGCTCACCACATCGCCGGGCTTGGCCTCACGGGCCAGATCGACCACGTAACTCCAACCGGAGCAGCCGGTGCGTTTGACGCCGAAACGCAGGCCGAGGGCATCCGGTGCGTCGACGAGATAGCCCTGAACGCGTTGCAGGGCGGCGGGAGCGAGGGAAATGGTCATGTGCGGGATTGTAGCCTCAGTTAAACTTGCTGACTCACCCATATCGGCGCGACGGCGCGGGAAATCAAGGCAATGGCGTTCAGCAGCGTAAAAGAGGCACTGGCCGGGACGGCCGGCAT
>JANLSB010000436.1:0-1810 GCA_031362125.1 Lysobacterales bacterium
GATGGCGAACTCGTGCTCTTCAATGGCCGACAGGAATTCCACCGTATCGGTGACCTTGCCATCCACCACTTTCCGGTACGGCGTCTCCAGGAAGCCGTACTTGTTGGAGCGGGCGTACACGGCCAGTGAGTTGATCAGGCCGATGTTCGGGCCTTCCGGCGTCTCGATGGTGCAGACGCGGCCGTAATGGGTCGGATGCACGTCGCGCACTTCGAAACCGGCGCGTTCGCGGGTCAGACCGCCCGGGCCGAGGGCCGACACGCGACGCTTGTGCGTGACTTCCGACAGCGGATTGTTCTGGTCCATGAACTGCGACAGCTGCGATGAACCGAAGAATTCCTTGATCGCGGCGGCCACCGGCTTGGCGTTGATCAGTTCCTGCGGCGTGAGGCCTTCGGACTCGGCCATCGTCAGACGCTCTTTCACGGCGCGCTCGACGCGGACCAGACCGACTCGGAACACGTTCTCGGCCATTTCGCCGACCGAACGCACGCGACGGTTGCCGAGGTGATCGATGTCGTCGACCACGCCGCGACCGTTGCGGATTTCGGTGAGCGTGCGGATCACATCAAGGATGTCGGACATCTCGGGGCCACAGGCGTTGCGCAGGCGGACGGATTCGTCATCCTTGCGCTCGGAGAAGTACTTGTAGTCGTACAGCACGGGGCTGCCTTCCACTTCCTTGCGGCCGATGCGGCGGTTGAACTTCATCCGGCCCACACCCGACAAGTCGTAGCGCTCGAAGGTGAAGAACAGGTTGTGGAACAGGTTCTGCGCGGCGTCCTTGGTCGGCGGCTCGCCGGGACGCATCATGCGGTAGATCTCGACAAGCGCTTCGAGCTGGGTTTTGGTCGGATCGATGCGCAGCGTGTTGGAGATATAGGGACCGCGATCGAGATCGTTCACCCACAAGGTGCCGACGGCATCGATGCCGAACTTGCGGAACTTGTTGAGGTGATCGTCGCCGATCTCGTCGTTCGCGGTGGCAATCAACTCGCCGGTGTTGGCGTCGATCACGTCGTGCGACAGGATCCGGCCGACCAGATAGTTGTCCGGTACCGCCAGAGCGACCACACCGGCCTGTTCGAGCTGCTTCACATGGCGCGCGGTGATGCGCTTGCCGGCTTCGACAATGACCTTGTCGCCATCAGCAAGATCGAAGTCGAGGGTTTCGCCGCGCAGACGCTCGGGCACCAGCTCAAGCTGCACGCCTTCGGGCAGGATGTGGAAGGTGTTGATCTCGAAGAACTGCTGCAGGATTTCCTCGTTGGAATAGCCCAGCGCGCGCAGCAGAATCGTGACCGGCAGCTTGCGGCGGCGGTCGATACGGGTGAACACCGCGTCCTTGGGGTCGAACTCGAAGTCCAGCCACGAGCCGCGATACGGAATGATGCGGGCGCTGTAGAGCAGCTTGCCCGAGCTGTGGGTCTTGCCGCGGTCATGATCGAAGAACACGCCCGGCGAGCGGTGCAACTGCGAGACGATGACGCGCTCGGTGCCGTTGACGATGAAGGTGCCGTTGTCGGTCATGAGCGGAATCTCGCCCATGTAGACCTCCTGCTCCTTCACGTACTTCACGGCCTTGCTCGACGATTCCTTGTCGTAGATCACCAGACGCACGGTCACGCGCAGCGGGGCGCCGTAGCTGAGGCCGCGGTTGCGGCACTCGCGCTCGTCGAACGGCGGCTCGCCCAGGCGGTAGCTCACGTATTCGAGGGCGGCGTTGCCGGAGTACGAACTGATCGGGAACACCGACTTGAGCGCCGCATGCAGGCCGCGGTCCTCGCGCTTGCCGGTCGGGGCGAATTCC
>JANLSB010000492.1:0-2705 GCA_031362125.1 Lysobacterales bacterium
CCGGAGGCGGCGGGATCGGACGCTGCCTGCGGCGCGAAACGCTCCAGCGACGCAGACCGTACAGACCAAGCCCCATGACCACCCACAGCGGCCACACCTGCAGCAGCGCGAGCAGCAGATCGAGCAGACCATACCAGCCCACGCGCAGCGAACTGAACAGGCGCCAGAAGAAGCCGGGACTGTGTTTCTCGAATACGGCTTCGACGTCGACCAGCTCGGTCTGACGGATCTTCGACAGCTGGTACAGCGACAGATTGATCGTGCTGAAATCGACCTTGTCCTCGAATTCCTTCTTCTGGATCAGCGCTTCGTCGCGCTGCAGCTTGGCACCGGTGCGCGCGGCGATGACTTCCGATTTGCGGTCGAGACGATCACCCGACTGCATCGCCTGCCCGAGTTCCATCTGCGCCTGCTGTTCGCGCTGGTACGCCAATTGCTGGCGCAGCATCTGGAACTGCGCGTCGGCGGCGTCGAAGCTGCGCTGATCGAGGAATTCCATCTGCGACGCGATCGCGCGCAGGAACGCCTGGCTCTTGTCGCTGGGCACGCGCACGATGAGCGTGCCGCGGACCGTGTATTCGGCCAGTTCGAGCAACTTGCCGTCGCCGGCGGGGCGACGCTGCACGTTCATGGTCTGCGCGGAGATGTTGTTGTTGACGACGAAACCGCCCTGCTGGGCAGCCACGTCCTCGATCGCCAGTGCCGACGAGTACACGTCCTTCACCCGGAACTGCGCCTGCGCGGTGCGGATGAACTTGCGTTGACCGTCGTCGAACGTGGCGGCGCTGGAGCTGACCTGTCCGGCGTCGACACGTGTTTCGACTTCGACCTGGGGCTCGCTTCGGCGCGCGAGCTCCTCCGATGCGCCGCCAGCGCTGTCGCTGGCGACCATATCGCTTTCTGACGCCGCTTTCGCCGCAGCCTGCGGCATCGGTGCCGATGTCGATGCGGGCATGGCGCCGGCATCGGCAGCCGCCGCCATATCGGCGGTTTCGCTCAACGCGGCAGACTCTGAAGCACTCCGCTGTTTGCTGCAGGCTGCGATACCCAACAACAGCGCCGCGGTCAGGCCGCAGGCGATCAAATTCGAATGGATGGAACGCATGGTGATTCCCCGGTGATCGATCGGTGATGAAGCATGAGTGTCGGCACGGGCAAACGTACCGGATCGGATCGCGGGGTTAAGCCGAAACGGCCAACGCCAGCTGTCACCGGCGTCACCGCAGATGCGGTCAGCGTTCGAAATCAGCGCTCAAGAATGGCGACCACACCCATACCGCCGGCAGTGCAGATCGAGATCAGGCAGCGGCCGCCGCCGCGTTCCTTCAGCTGTTTCGCGGCAGTGGCGACGACGCGCGCGCCGGTGGCTGCGAACGGATGGCCGGTGGCCAGCGAGGAACCGAGCGGATTGATCTTCGCCGGATCGATGCTGCCCAACGGCGCGTCCAGACCGAGGCGGGTCTTGCAGTAGTCGGCGCTTTCCCACGCGCGCAGCGTGCACAGCACCTGCGCGGCGAAGGCTTCGTGGATTTCGTAGATGTCAAAATCCTGCAGCGTAAGGTTGTTCCGTGCCAGCATCTCGGCCACCGCGATGGTCGGCGCGATCAACAGGCCTTCGCCATGGACGAAATCCACCGCAGCGACGTGCGCGTCGCGGATGTGGCAGAGCACTTCGTGCCCGTGCTGCGCGGCCCAGTCGTCGGAGGCGATCAGACACGCGGAGGCGCCGTCGGTCAGCGGCGTGGAGTTGCCGGCGGTGAGCGTGCCGCGACCGGACGTCTTGTCGAACGCCGGCTTCAGCGACGCGAGTTTTTCCAGCGACGAATCGGCGCGCAGGATGTTGTCGCGCGACACGCCGCGGAAATTGACCACGAGATCATCGAAGAAGCCGCGCTCGTAGGCGGCAGCGAGTTTGTGGTGCGACGACACCGCCCACGCGTCCTGCGCCTCGCGCTCGATCTTCCACTCCTTCGCCATGTCCTCGCAGTGCTCGCCCATCGACTTGCCCGTGCGCGGCTCGCCGACGCCCGGGAATTCGGGCTTGAGTTCGCGGAACGAGAATCCGTTGGTGAAGCGCGCGAGGCGATCCATCGTGGTTTTCGCGGCGGCAACCGACAGCAGTCGGCGGCGGAACGCCTGGCCGTAGACGATCGGCACGTCGGAAGTGGTGTCCGAGCCGCCGCCGATACCGGACTCGATCTGCCCGGTGGCGATCTTGTTGGCGACAGTGATGATCGTATCCAGTGAAGCGCCGCAGGCGCGGGCGATGGTAATGCCGGGCGTCAGCGGCGACAGACCGGAGGACAGGGTCGCTTCCCGGCCGAGATTCCAGTCGCTGGAGTGCTTGAGGATGGCGCCCATCGCCACTTCGCCCAGCTGCTGGCCGTGCAGGCCGAATTTTTCGTCGACCGCGCCAAGCGTGCGCACGCTCAGGCCCAGGTTGCCGACATCGGTATAGGCCGTATTCTGGCGACAGAAAGGAACGCGGGCGCCACCCAGAACGGCGACGGGACGACCATGCAGCATCGGAACACCTCTTGAGGAATGGCCCGCTGGCTGAAGCGCACGTCGGGCGTCGATAATGCCGGCCAGTGTAACGCCGCACCGATAACGGGCCAACGAGACCATGACCACAGAACCGTCCGCGCGGCAGACGCATGCTCCGCCGAACCATACTCCGCCGAGCAACTCGCCACGGATGATCG
>JANLSB010000493.1:0-1934 GCA_031362125.1 Lysobacterales bacterium
CTGCCGCCGCTGGCGATCGCTCGGGGACGACCTGCGGGTTGCGCGGCGGCAACACCGTCAAACGTAGTGGCGGAGTCGCGTCCCTTCCGGTCCACAGCGAACGGATCTCGATTTCGCCCTCACGCAGCGGCAACAGCGTGAGCTGGATCGACACCTGCGCGGTCAAGGACCCGTTGACCCATTCGACTTCTTGCTGCGTGCGCTGATCGACGATGCGGAAATTGCGGCCCAGTTCGACCATGTCCGGCATCGCGCTGATGTTCTGGGCATCGAGCTGTACGTTGAGCGTGACGGTTTCGTCGAGCGCGATGCGATCGCGTTCAAGCCACATGCGTGGCTGTGCGAATGCGGGCATCGCCAACCCCAGCATGCCCAGCAGCCAGCACAGCGCGAGCGCACGGACAACGGTCGCGGATACCGGTCGCATCAACGGTCGGCCCCGCGCCGACGGCGCTTCTGTTCGAGTTTGAACTTCGCACGCAACAGCCCGCCAGGGTCGTCGGGGACACGGCGCAGCCACGCTTCGTTGGCGATCCGGCGCTCGCGTGTCGCGTCGCTCTCCTTGGGCTGCGCCGTCGTCTGTGCCGCGGTCCTGGAAGGGTCCGGGGGCATGGCCTCAGGTGGCTTGGCTTGGGCGCGCTGCATGCGTTCGCGCTGCGCAGCATCGGCTTCGCGCTGCGCCCGCGCATCGGTATCAGCATCGGCCTCATCATCGGACGGTTGGCCCGGCTTCGGCTGCGCGGGCTTCGGCTGCGCGGGCTTCGGCGGCTGTGCGGCTGCAGGCGGTTTGCTGGGGCCGTTCTGCGCTGGCGCAGGCTGAGCCGGCGGCTTGGATTGCGCGGGCTTCGTCGGCGTCGAAGACGGATCCTGCGGCGGCGATGCGCCCTGCGGCTTTGAAGGGTTGTCCTGCTTGGGATCCTGCTTGGGATCCTGTTTTGGAAGCTGGTTTGAATCGCGGGGCTGCTCCTGGCCTGGTTGCTGCTGGTTGTCCTGCTGCTGTTTCTGTTGCTTGTCCTGTTGTTCTTTCTTCTGGTCTTTCTTCTGGTCTTTCTTCTGATCCTGCGGCTTGGCCTGGGGCGGAGTCTGCGGTGGCTTGCGCTTGCGTGCGGCATCGACCATACGTCGATTCTCGGCCGCATCCCGCATCGCAGGTTGCAATGTCAGGGCGCGGTCGTATTCGGCCATGGCGTCGTCGTAGCGCCCCTGCTTCGCCAGGGCATTACCGCGGTTGTAGGCCGCCTCGGCACCCGGCAAATCGCGCAGCGCCGCCTCGGCGCCCACGTAATCGCCGCTGCGATACGCTTCGACGCCGCGCTGGATCCGGGTGTACTGACGCTGGTCCTCGCGCTGCCACAGGCTGCCATCGGCAGCGAACGCCGGCTGCAACGGCAGATAGAGGGCCAGCACTGCGACCGCAAGCACACCGCGACGGAAGGTCAGCAGCGCCAGCAGCAACAGCGGAGGCAGCAGCCAGAAACCTTCGTCCAGCGGGGCGGAACCGCGCTTGCCCTGCGCAGCCGCAGCATCGATGCGATCGGCTTTGAGCACGCCGAGCGCCTCCAGGTCGACATCGGCGGGCGAGAACGTGGCATACCTACCGCCACCCGCATCGGCAAGGCTGCGCAGCGCCTCGGTGTCCAATCGCGCCGTATCGACCCCGCCGCCTGCGTCGCGATACTGACCGCCGGTCGCGGTACCCAGCCCCAGCACCGAGACCCGATAGCCGGCCCTGCGTGCGTCAATCGCGGCGGACCCCGCAGCGCCGCCTGCGCGGTCGGTGATCAGCAGAATATCGCCGCGCCCGAAACCCGCGCGCTTGAGCAGTCGCGCCGATTCCTCGATCGCACGATCCGCACGGCTGCCGTCGCTCGGCATCACATCGGGCGACAGCGCATCGAGGAACAATGCGATGTTGTCGGCGTCGTCGGTCAGCG
>JANLSB010000495.1:0-4362 GCA_031362125.1 Lysobacterales bacterium
CTCGTGCTGATCGTGGTGGGGGTGTTGGCGCTCAAGCTCATCAACCGGGCCGGCTTTCGTTTCAGTCTCTTCGGGACATTGAAAAAGAAGGACGCGTCAATCCCGTAAGGCGGGTTAAAACCCACCCTACGCTGCTATCGACGCATGTGGGTGCCCGGCGGCACCTGTTTTTCACCGTGAGCTTGCTCGAACGTAGACGTCGCCTGTTTGTCGAGTGGAATGCCCGCGACATGATGAAGGTTGAAGCGTTGATGAAAATTCTGATGGTATTGATGCTTTTTCTTGTTGGGCAGTCGTCGCGAGCTGCCGAACCGGTCGTGGTTACACCAGCAGGCCCTGCTTTCGAATATCGAATGCATGATGGTATCGGCGTGTTCTATCGCGATGCTGCAGTGGTCGCTGGATCGGATGCAGCACAAGTCGCTGGGTTGGCAGGCCTTGTCTTTTCTTCAATTTCCTTGTCCACACCGCAACTCAAGAAAATCGGAATCGAAGAGAAAAAACGCTTGTCGGCTTTTGTATCGCCCACAGAATTGCGAGCGATATTCGATCAGGCCTTGGGCGACAAGGCTCCGTTGCACGGGGTCCTTTCCGTGCGCTATGGGATGACGCAGGACATGTCCGGAGTAGTCGTATTCTGCGAGTTGACACCAGACGGAAAGCGTAGCCGTACGCCGTATATTTTCGCCTATCAGTCGGTATTGCATGAGCTTGATCCGATAACTCCGGATGAAATCGAAGCCGAGATCATGAATCTGGATTCGAAACGAAAAACGATCACGCAACGAGACTACCGCGAATCAATGCGTGCGCTGCGTTCTGGCCAGCGCCCGTGGGCCAGCATCTATCGGCATCACGCCGATTATTGGATGGGAGACAACGGCGCCCGTCTGAACGCCAGCCTTCGAGATGGCGTTCAGAGCATCGCTTCGATGATGCGATACGCGAATTCGCAACAGGTGCTTCTTGGTGGGAGCATTGAGCCTGGGACCATTCTTGAAAAGAATGGAGAAATGCGGACGCGGGTGGAGACAGACAGGCTTATCACCAGAAAGTCTGCGGACGACCCGAATTATTTATTCGAATGGAATGTTTTCGTCGAATAACGCGTAAGGCGTAAGCAAGTAGGGTGGGCCCCTGGCCCACCGCTCACAAAACTAAGCCGCCTGCTTCGCTAAGAATCTCGCCTCCGGGCTCGTTTCCCCCGCTTTTCTGGTGATTGGCTGGTCGGTGGGCCAGGGGCCCACCCTACGATTGCGGTGGTTTCTGACGGTGACGCGAGGACTTGTCTGATGGGGTGGGGCGAGCGGAATGGCGATGATCGGGGATGCCGAACTATCGCCGCGCGTTCGTCCCGGGCGGGACGTATTTCTTTACGGTCGCCATCGCCGATCGTCGTACTATGCTTTTGACCGAACGCATCGATGCGCTGTCGCATGCGTTTCGAGTGGTAAGCGCATGGCGTCCGTTCGTGATGCCCGCGTTCGTGGTTTTGCCCGATCACTTGCACTGCATCTGGTCGTTACCCGAAGGCGATGCGGATTTTCCTGCTCGCTGGAACCGGATCAAAGGTGAATTTTCTCGCCGTGTTGATCATGGCGGATACAGATCGGCATCGCGCACTTCCAAACGGGAACGTGCAATCTGGCAGCGCCGCTACTGGGAGCATCTGATCCGCGACGAACGCGATCTGCGCAATCATTACGACTACATCCACTTCAGTGAAGCACCGCTACGTTTCGCAGGTACGCGACTGGCCGCATTCTTCGTTCCATCGTTTTGTTCGAGAAGGCGTTTTGCCCGCGAATTGGAGCGGGGAATCGGCGTTAACCCATGAGGCGGGTTGAAACCTGCCCTACGGATCGAATCGCTCGCTGGTGTCCATCCGCACGTTGCGGAGGCGCGCCGTTTCGAGGTGCGAGGCGTAGCGGGGCTCGGCGAAATAGCCGATCAGGATGGAGCGACGGCGCGCGCCGGTCGGGTTCAGGCTGCCCGCGTGCAGCAGATCCGCATCGAACACCAGGATGTCGCCTGCGGCGCCTGCGAGCTGCAGGGAACGGGATTCGTCGTTCAAATCGAACAGCGGCGCATCCGGCGCTGGGCGATGAGTGCCGGGGACCAGACGCGTCGCGCCGTTGTCGGGGCCGTAGTCGTCGAAAAAGGCCAGCGCGTTCACCGTATCGCCGGGCCGCTGCGCCGACAGGTCGCGGTGCAGGCCCTGACGGCCGCCACCGGCCAAGGGCTCGCGGCCCTCGACCTGCGCGAGAAAGAATCGCTCGCCGATCAACGCACCGACCACGGCCAGCAACAGCGGCAGCCTGCAGACGGCCTGCACATTCGCATCGAGATCCAACAGCGAATGGCGCCAGTCCGCTCCGCGCGGTACGGCCCATCGATCCGATGGCGTCACGCCGGCATCGAACGCGTCGCGAAGATCGACCAGCCATTCTGCCGGGATCGCCCGATGGAGCAGGGCATAACCGTCTTGATGGAGTCGACCGCGGTCGAACATGGGTTCATCGATTCCGTTCAGAGACGAGACCTCGCAGGGTGGGCTTGATGCACGCCGTGATGATGCTTGTGACGATTGGACTGTTCGCGTTTGATGCGTCGCGGTCATTGTACCCAACGGCGATTGTGCCTCAATGGTGGGCACAAAACCGACGCTACGGTTTTCACGCGAATGAGGAACGATCTGCGTCGTCGCCATCGAAGAAAGAAACATCAAGCCGGAATGACGCGCGGATCTTTCCGATGCGGCATCTTCCACTTGTACGTCACGTAAATCGCGACCAGCACCGCGGCCGCTCTGAAGACATTGCCGAAGGTGCCGCCCAGCGCGTTCTGGCCCATGTCGAAGATGCCCCAGTACGCATTCATCAGCATATGCAGCACGATCGGCAGCCACAGATTGTAATTCAATTTGATGTACAGCCAGCCGAACAGCAGGCCGCCGGCGAAGGTGATGCCGAAGATGCCCATGGCCGACAGCCAGTCGTTGGCCTGGTACAGATGCACGAACCCGAAGATCGACGCTTCGGCCAGGGCGCCCATCCAGAGTTTCCAGTTGGCGTAGCGCGAGAGCTGTCCGAACAGGAAGCCGCGGAAAAGAATTTCCTCGGCCAGCGCCGCAAGGACGCTGTATGCGATCAGATCCGCGACGTTGAACGTGAACTTCCGGCTCACCAGCGCATAACCGATCAACATCGGCAGGGTCATGATGAAGCCCCACTTGATGCCAACAATCAATCCGACTTTGAGGCCCAATTCATGGAGCACGTTCCTGAACCCGTATCGGATGCCCAGATAGAGCACGGGCACGCCGATCAACCAGACGCAGGTGAAGTAAGCGTATCTCCAGTACTTGTCGGGGAACGGCAGCGTGATGAAATGATCCAGCCATCCGCGGCCATAGAGGCTGACGAAGAAGACGGCGAATGTCAGGAGTACGAAGCCTGTCTTGTGATTTCCGGTGGTTTTCACGGCAATGCTCTGTGTGTGGATACCGCAGGCATCGACGAAGCGCGCAAGTGCGTCCTGCGTCGACGGAAGGAGACGAAAGCCGATTCAGCTCTCGGGTTGACGCAATCACGCACGCAAGACCCCGGTCGATCCCCCCGGACAGATCGTTCGCTCCAATCGGCGCTGCGCGGGCGCGCGATCGCGACAGCAGGATAGGCGCGCGCCTGCATGCGGCGAATGTGCGCAACGGCAGTGTGACTTGTGTCGCTGCCGTTGCGATGAAGACATCCCCTGCATCGGTGGTATCCACGGGTGGAGAGGAGTCGCGCATCCGCGCGGATTCGTTCGATATCAGGTTCGATATGAATCGAAAACAGTGAGATGGCGCATGACGCATATGACAGGTGTACCCGTTGTCGCTGTTCGCGACTGCGCGATATACGAAGCATGCTGCGCTGCGACAAGCCCACCGCCGTGTTGACCGTGATGGCAGGGACACGCTAGGGTGAGCTCCGCCAAGCTCGGGGCGGGCCGTCGGGTCCGAATGGCAGCAAAGACTGGGGCTGGGATTGTCTGGGGCCTCCGATGTTTCCCGGGACACAAACTCACAACAAGGAAGCAGGACATGATCAACCGATTTGGCAAGAACATGCGTGCGCTGTTACCCACCCTCGTCCTGCTGGCCATCGGCGCGCCGGCGATGGCCAGTACCTTGAACCAGAATGTCTCGTGGACCATCGATCGTGCGGGGACCACGGCCAAGTATCGCGTCGTGGCCTACGGCGATTCGATCTATGCCGGCTACAACGGTTCCATTTCCAACGCCGCCAAGTATTCCGGCCCCACGGTGGAATCCGAGTATCTGTCGGCGCTGTGGAATGCGGACATCGAGAACGTGCG
>JANLSB010000235.1:0-2894 GCA_031362125.1 Lysobacterales bacterium
CTGGGCCTGTTCCTGTCGCTGAATGTGGCGCGCAGCCTGGGCGGCAGTATTTCCGCCGTCAACCGCGACGGCGGCGGTGCTGCAATCACCATGCAGCTGCCGCTGGCGGCAATCACTCCGGGGGACATGCACGATGACGACCTCGCCTGATGCCCCTCCACCCGAGTCGCGCCGACTGCTCGTTGTCGAAGACGATGCCGCATTCGCGCGCACGCTCTGCCGTTCGTTCGAACGTCGCAGCTACGAAGTGCGCACAGCGGCCAACCACAGCGAGGTGATCGCGCTGTTGTCGGCATGGTCGCCCGGCTATGCGGTGGTCGATCTCAAGCTGCAGGCAGGCGACTCCGGTCTGGCCTGCGTACAGGCGCTGCACGCGCACGATGCGGACATGCTGATCGTGGTGCTGACCGGCTATGCCAGCATCGCCACCGCCGTGGAAGCGATCAAACTCGGCGCCTGCAATTATCTGGCGAAGCCTTCCAACACCGACGACATCGAGGCCGCGTTCGGCCGCGCTGCCGGCGATGCCACGGTCGAACTCACCCAGCGCCCCACCTCCATCAAAACTCTGGAGTGGGAGCGCATCCACGAAACCCTCGCCGAAACCGGCTTCAACATTTCCGAAACCGCGCGGCGGCTCGGCATGCATCGGCGCACGCTGGCGCGCAAGCTGGGCAAACACCGGGTGAAGTGAGCCCTGCAGTGGCTTTCGCGGCTGCCAAGTCCCGATCTGCGATGTCGCCAGGCCGGGCAAACCGCACCAATTTGGTGCAATGGTGCTGGCTGGCATCCCTGCCTCGGCATACCCGGATGCTCAGGCCAATCCGGGCAGCGCCGAAATGCCCCCTAAACTTTTGTCCCGAACCCTGGATTAACGCGATGACTTGGGCGAATTCGCCCGCGCCTCATCAGCATTCATCTAAGGAATCGAGCCATGGTCGCTGTCTTCACCGGAACGGGTCTGGGCCTGTACAACACGTCGTACACCCAGCTGGGATTCACCACCGGCGGCAGCGGCGGCCTTGGGCAGAGCCGCGAGAGCCAGTACGTCAATCTCTCGACCGGCAATCTCGTGTTGCAGGATCTGGACGAAAGCCTGTTCGTCCGCGGTCTGAACTCATCGTTCCTGCGCACCTACAACAGTCGCGGCACCGTCGCGGGACAGGGCCAGGACGGCTGGGTGACGGGCTTCGAGCGCAACGTGACGCTCACCGGCACGCTCAACGCGGCCGGCAGCACCATGACCATCAACACCGGCGATGGCCAGAGTGTGGTGTTCGTGTACTCGGGCACCGCCAACCGCTACACCACCACCGGTGGCGACGGCGCCCACGACACACTGATCTGGAATGGCACCAACCTCACCTGGACCTATACCGAAGGCAGCAGCCGGCGCGAAGAGCTGTATGCCGATCACGCCAACGCGACGCTCAAGGGCCGCCTGACCCGGATCCGGGATCTGAAGAGCGACGGCACCACGCCGGCGCAGTACGACATCGTCTACGACGCCAGCAACCGGATCTCCGAAGTGCGCTCGATCGACGGCGCAGTGGCGGCCTCCCGCGATTCGATCGTGTTCACCTACAACGCGGCCGGCCAGCTGGCCTCGATCAGCACCCGCGAAGGCGGCGTGCTCAAGGGGCAGGTGAGCTACGGCTACGAGAACGGCGACGGCAGTGGCCGCCTGGCCTGGGTGCAGACCGACCTGACCCCCGAGATCACCACCGACAACACCAGGGACGGCACCACCGCCGCCAACAACGACGGCAAGCGTTTCCGCTCCAGCTACACCTACGTCAGCACCACCGCGAGCGATCTGCGTATCGCCAGCGTCAGCACCAGCGATGGGGTGACGGTGGGCTACACCTATGAAGCCGACGGCAGCGGCGGCTTCCGGGTGAAGACGGTGACCCAGGGCAGCGGCGGCGCGGCACAGACCACGACCTTCACCTACGGCGCGACCACGACCGATGTGGTCGACGGCGCCGGCCGCACCTGGACCTACGAATACGACGCCAACAAGCAGCTGATCGCGATGCTGGAGCCTGCGGTGAGCGGGCTGCGCCAGAAGACCAGCTACACCTACGACACCTCCGGCAATCTGACTCGCGTCAGCCAGGCGCCGAGCGCCGGCAATGCAGCGGTGCTCGACACGGTGTTCCAGTACGACGCCAACGGCAACCGCACCCTGCAGCGCGATCTGCTCGGCAATACAGTGGCGTGGACTTACAACACCTCGAATCAGGTCACCGCGGAAACCCGCTACACCGTGGCCGACGCCGACGGTCTGGATCCGACCCACGTCGGCACCACCAATCTGCCTTCGGGCGCGCTGGTCACGCGCTACATGTACGACAGCCGCAACCGGGTGCGTTTCGTGCTCAATGCCGCAGGCGAAGTGCGCGAGCTGAGCTACGCGGCCACCGGCAACGGGATCGGCCAACTGGCCAGCGAGCGCCGTTATCTCGGCGCCACCTACACCGGCACCACCTACACCGAGGCAGCGCTCAACACCTGGGCGACCGATGCGGTGGCGCTGCGCAAGTCCAACAGCGCCCTCACCGAATACACCTACGACGCCAAGGGCCGGCTCTCGCAGACCACGGCCTATGCGGCCGTCACCGCCGATGTTGCCGGCAGCGGCGTGCTGGATTCCGCCACCGAGATTGCGCGCTACACCTACGACACGCAGGGGCTGCTGCGGCAGAAACTCACCGTGCGCGGCGTGGCGCGCACGGTTGCAGGCGCGGCGCCGACCACCAGTGAGATCGTCGATTACATCTACGACGGCATGGGCCGCCTGCTCAGCCAGCTGAGTCGCGGCGCGGACATCGCAGCGATGCCGGATCCGCGTCTTGATCCCACCGGTTATGCGACCTGGATGGCCGCGAACG
>JANLSB010000519.1:0-3160 GCA_031362125.1 Lysobacterales bacterium
GTGTTGCCGGTGCCGATTCCAATCTGGGTGCCGTTGCGTTGAAACACGGCGGCAGCACCGGTGCGGTGACTGGACGGAAAGGAGGCCAGGACGCAGTTGTCGGCGAGATTGTTCAATGCGCTGGTAAGACCCTGTTTGCGGTCGCAGAGAAGGCCCAGTGAGGCGCCGGCGCCGAGGCCGAAGGTCGTGTCTAGATGACGCACTCCAAAGCGTGCGAGCGTCGAGGACTTGGCGTTGTCCGCAGGTTCGAGGACCACTACGCCTTCAAATTGCCCGCTGGATTTGTTCCAGATCGGGAGTTCGACGCGATCATGGCCCGTTTTGGATTGCGCATGCACCGAAGTCGCTGCGCCAAGGGCGAGCAATATCAAGAGAGGCAATGTGCGGAGACGAGTGCGCATGGTGTGCGTCAGACCGCTCAGCTGCGGTCGAGTTCCTTGGTATGGTCCATTGAACTTCAGGCTATCAGCTTTATGGTTCTTTAACAATCGGACTGACCCCGGAAAACCGTGACAGCGCCATCAATGCCTCTCATTGCAATCGGTCAGGGGCGTTCCACTGGTTCGGGCGTCCCTTGAACAGTACCGCGATCTCCTCTTCTGAATACCGGTAATGTTCACCGCAGAATTCGCAGCGGATGTCTGCCAATCCAGCGTTGTCTTCGGCGGAGGCCCGGGCCTCTTCTTCACCGAGCGATTCCAGCATCGCCGAGACCCGTTCCCGCGAGCAGGAACAGGCGAAGCGTAGCGGTTTGTCGCCCAGCAGGCGCACGTTGTCCTCGTGGAACAGTCTCAGAAGCAGAGTGTCGGCCGGCGTTTCCAGCAATTCCTGGGCGGCCAGCGTCTCGAACAGCGCGCTGGCCCGCTCCCAGCCATCGAGGTCGCCGGCATCGCCAGGCAGCTTCTGCAGCATCAGCCCGGACACCCGCGCGCCGTCCGCGGCCAGCAGCAGCCGGGTCGGCAACTGCTCGGACTGGCGGAAATAGCCCTCGAACGCTTCCGACAGTGTGTCCGCATCCAATGTCACCAAGCCCTGATACCGCGAAGGTTCCTGACCACGTGCACCAGGATTCTCGATGGTGATGGCGAGCAGGGCGTCGGCGCCGAGCGAACTCAGGGAGTGCCTGTCCGGGACTTCGCCTTCGGCCAGGGTGGCGATGGCGCGCAGGCTGCCGGCGCTGGTGCATTCGGCGAAAAGGGTGCGCAATGCACCGTCGCCGCGCAGTTGCACCGACAGCCGGCCGTCGACCTTCACATGCCCAGTAAAGAGCGCCGAAGCGGCGACCGCCTCACCCAGCAGCGCTGCCACCTCGGCCGGGTATTCGGCGCGGCTGCGGATCTGCGCCCAGGTGTCGTCCAGGCGGACATGCACGCCGCGCACGCCGGCATCTTCCAACAGGAAGCGGGTGAGTCGGTCGGGGGAAGCGGTGTCGGCGGTCATGTCGGGTGGATGCTCAAAGAGTAGCGGTGTCGTTAACAAAGCGTCGCATCGCGGATAATGCCGCAGCCGGTTCACCGGTCACAGCAACGGGGAGACGGCAGAAGATGGGGCGCAACAGTACAGATTCAAACCTTAGTGCAGATTCAAACCTTGACGAGTCGCAGGCATCCCCCCCGGGCGTGCCGAAGCCCCGCCGCCGTTGGCTGCGGTGGGTCTTCCTCTGGCTGCCGCTGGTGTTCGTGACCGCTTCGGTGCTGCAGGTGGCGGTGCTGCGCTTCATCGATCCGCCGCTGACCGCGTTCATGATCAGCCGCTATATCGAAGCCTGGAGCGAAGGCGACCGCAGTTTCGCACTGGCCTACGACTGGCGCGACGCCGACCGGATCTCGCAACAACTCCCGCTGGCGCTGGTCGCTGCCGAGGACCAGAACTTCCCGACCCACAGTGGCTTCGACTTCAAAGCGATCGAAAAGGCCCGCGCCCACAACGCCAAGGGCCGCAAGGTACGCGGTGCCAGCACCATCAGCCAGCAGCTGGCGAAGAATCTCTTCCTCTGGCGGGGCCGCAGCTGGGTGCGCAAAGGCCTGGAAGTCTGGTACACCGTGCTGATCGAAGCGATGTGGCCGAAGCAACGCATCATCGAGGTCTATGCCAACGTGATCGAATACGGCGACGGCGTCTATGGCGCCCAGGCCGCTGCGCGCAGGTTCTTCGGCAAGGACGCGTCCAGGCTCACCGCCGCCGAAGCCGCCCGCCTCGCCGCCGTGTTGCCCAACCCGAGGAAGTACAGCGTCGCCAAGCCCGGGCCTTACGTGCAGCGCCGCAGCCGCTCGATCGAGCGCCAGATGCGGGCGCTGGGCGGCCCTGCCTACCTCCAGTTCGATTGACGGTTTCTCCGCATACTCTGTCTATATATGAATACCGAACGCCTGACCGTCGTCGTCGCCGCCTTCAACGAGGCCGAATCCCTGCCTGCGCTCCACCCACGCATCGCGGCCGTGCTCGACGGGCTGGCTGGCGATGGCATCGAAGGCCATGTCCTGTACATCGACGACGGCAGCCGTGACCGCACGTGGGCGGTGATGGATGACATCGCCGCCGTCGACCCCCGGGTGTCACTGCTGCGGCTCAGTCGCAACTTCGGCAAGGAGGCAGCGCTCACCGCTGGCCTCGACCGGATCCACGAAGGTGCCGCGATCATCCTGGACGCCGATGGCCAGGATCCGCCGGAGCTGGTGCCGCAGTTCGTGGCGAAATGGCGCGAGGGTTACGACGATGTCCACGGCACCCGCACCGGGCGCGACGGCGAAGGCTGGCTCAAGCGAGTCACCGCCCACGGCTTCTACCGGGTGATGCAGCGGCTATCGAAAACCCCAATCCCCACCGACACCGGTGACTTCCGGCTGCTGTCGCCGCGTGCACTGAGCGCGCTGCGTCAGCTGCGCGAGCGCCATCGTTTCATGAAGGGCCTGTTCGGCTGGGTCGGTTTCGAGCAGGTTGCCATTCCCTACCACCGGCAGGCGCGGGTGGCCGGGAGGAGCAAGTTCAACCTGTGGCGGCTGTGGAATTTCGCCCTGGAAGGCGTGACCAGCTTTTCCACCGCGCCGCTACGGGTAGCGACCTACCTCGGCGTGCTTACGGCCGTGCTCGCCTTCTTCTACGCACAGTGGATCGTGATCAAGGCGATGTTCTGGGGTGATCCGGTCGCCGGCTGGCCGAC
>JANLSB010000524.1:0-2104 GCA_031362125.1 Lysobacterales bacterium
CACCTGACAAAGATCGGCGCAGGAAAAACGTTTGCTGATCTCGGTGCTCCGGAAACAGCTGCTAAGGATGCCGTAAAAACAGCAGTCGCCGCCAATGCATCGATGACCGAGATCGCTCAATTGCAGTCCGATGCTGACGCCATATCTGCCACACGAAACACCGTGTTTAAGGGCGAAACCCTTCGCGGTCTGCTGCTCTCGGCCTATGCCTGGTCGACGGTTGGTCGAATCGCCGGTATCGCCTTTCACACCGTGGCTGGTAAGCACGATCAGGATGGGCTTGTCGTCCGGCACATCTGGCTGGACGGCACCGGCGACCACGCCGGCGAACGCGAGAGAGAAAAAGCTGGTCATGGAACGCTCCTGGGGGATGCGACGTATTGCCGCGACTGCGAGGCAATCGATATCTGTCCTCTGAACACGACAAACAAGGTGAAGATCAAAGCATTCATGGTTCCGCGATGGATATGACCGCCATTTCGCACACCGCGGCACCTGTGGAATGACGCGGGCCAACGCCTCTCAGCCCTTGCCCGGCGGCTGGCCAATCCTGCGATCATAGGCGCGCATTTTCTTCGACGATTGCCCCATGACCTCGCTGCGCTACCTGCTGCTTGCTCTCACCCTGACCCTGATCGCCGGTTGCGGCGGCCAGACTGCCAAACCGAATCCGCCTGCGCCGGTCGCGAAACCCATCCTTTCCGCACCACCGGTCAAGATCCGCATCGGCATCGCCCTCGGCGGTGGCGCGGCGAAAGGCTTCGCCCACATCGGCGTGATCAAGATGCTCGAAGCCAACGGCTTCAAACTGGAAGTCGTCTCCGGCACCAGCGCTGGCAGCGTCGTCGGGGCGCTCTACGCAAGCGGGATGGACGCATTCCAGATGCAGCAGCACGCGGTAGCGCTGGACGAAGCCAGCATCCGCGACGTGACCCTGTTCAACGGCGGTCTGGTCCGCGGGCAGAAGCTGCAGGACTACGTCAATGGCATGGTCGGCAAACGCGCATTCGACAAGATGAAGAAACCGTTCGCGGTGGTGTCCACCCAACTCGAAACCGGAGAACGCACCGTCTTCGTGCGTGGCAATGTCGGTCAGGCGGTACGCGCGTCATGCAGCATCCCGGGCGTGTTCGAGCCGGTGAAGATCGGCAACTTCCGTTATATCGACGGTGGCGTGGTCAGCCCGGTCCCGGTGGACGCCGCGCGCCAGCTGGGCGCCAATTTCGTCATCGCTGTGGACATTTCCACCCGGATCACCGGAAAGACGCCGGAGAATCTGCTTGGCGTGGTGAATCAATCGATCACGATCATGGGCCAGAAACTGGGCGAACAGGAACTCTCGCGCGCCGATGTCGTCATCCGGCCGAAGGTCAACGACATCGGCCCCGCTGATTTCGAACAGCGCGCCCGCGCGATCGTCGAAGGCGAGAAAGCCGCCTTGGCCGCGCTGCCGCAGATCCGCATCAAACTCGAACAGATGCGCCAGGCGCGCGCGGCCGCGCAGGCCACGCAGCGCAACCCCGCGCCGGCCCTGGCGGAGAAATGCGAAGAACCGGGATTCATCGGCGGGCTGCTGGGCAAGGAAGCGGAGTGTGGGCAGAAGGGCAAGCGCTGAGAGCCTGTTCAAAATCTGTCGATCGCGTCGAAGGCGGCTTGATGTTTCCTTCTCCCACCGGGAGAAGGTGCCCGAAGGGCGGATGAGGGTACGGGTCGCATGCGACGATCAAAAAACCTCACCACTCCGAACCCTCTCCAAAACCCTTCTCACAGTGGGAGAGGGGTCAAGGCAGCGATCGGAAGAATTTGAACAGGTACTGAGGTCTTTCGAAAACGAGCGTGAGAATAAGGGCCGATAAAAACTGGCTTCTATCGTTCTGATGCAAGACTAGAGTTCAGGGCTCGGTCATCCCGCCATCGACGGTGTACTCGGAGCCGGTGACGAACGAAGCGTCGCCCGACTGCAGGAAAGCAGCGACCGCAGCCACTTCTTCCGGTGTGCCGATACGGCCCAGATCGGATGGTGCCGTCTCCCCTGTCGCTGCGGAAAAACACTTCGACGCGTCACGCAAAAAAAAAGGGCCGGCAAGGCCGGCCCTTCGTGTTG
>JANLSB010000583.1:0-4422 GCA_031362125.1 Lysobacterales bacterium
CGTCGCGCTTGGCGTGGGTTTTCATGTTGGCCGGATCGGAGCCGCCGTGCGGTTCGGTTAGGCCGAAACAGCCGATCTTCTTGCCCGCCGCCATGTCCGGCAGCCAGCGCAGACGCTGTTCTTCCGACCCGAAGGCGTAGATCGGATACATGCACAACGAGGACTGCACGCTGACGAAGCTGCGGATGCCCGAATCGCCGCGCTCAAGCTCCTGGCAGATCAGGCCGTAACTGACCGAATTGAGGCCGGCGCAGCCGTACTGCTCGGGCAGCGACGAACCCAACAGGCCCAGTTCGGCGATCTCGGCGACCAGTTCATGCGGGAAGCGGGCTTCGTCGAAGGCCTTGCCGATGATCGGCAGCACGCGCTCGTCGGTGAAGCGCGCCACGGTGTCCTGCACCGCACGCTCTTCTTCGCTCAGCAGGGAACGGATGTCGTAGAGGTCGTAGGGGTGCAGGGCCATGTCGGAACCGGTGGGGAGGGATTAGCCGTCTATTGTATCGGGGCGACTTCCCGGCCAACACCCCGCACCGGTCGTCAGGAAACGAAAGACGGGGCCGGATCGCTCCGGCCCCGTCCTGATCGCGATCCGCCGAGGGACGGGCCGCGAAGCACTTTCGAAGCGCGTCAGCCGCGTCCGCCGTTTTCGGCGGAAGCGACTTGGGTCACCACCTGCCCATCGATCACCGGCAGCCGCGCGCCGGGCTTGTCGTCCATCCGCAGATGCTGGTCCTGGCCCTGATAACGGTAGGTCACGTCGTAGCCGATCACCGTCTTTTCGCTGCCCAGCGGAATCCGGCTGCCGGGCTTGCGGTCGGTACGCATCATGTCGGTCGAGCCGTCCGGATTGCGATAGGTCACATTCCAGGCAACGGTCCGGCTGCTGCTGGTGGCTTCCGAGACGGTATGGCACTGGCGTTCGGTGCGGGTCACGACTTTTCCGCCTACATGCTTGCGGTCGACCCGGTTGCCGATGTAACCGCCGGCAGCGGCACCGGCCACCGTAGCGGCCTTGCGGCCATCGCCGTTGCCGACCTGATTGCCGACCAGGCCGCCGATCAAAGCGCCGGCGACAGTGCCGCCGACGTTGCCGTCGCGTTCCGGCAGACGATCCTGCACCGTCACATCCTCGCAGACCTCGCGAGGCGCCGTGCCGGTCACGGTCTCGCGAACCGGCTCGGTGCCGATGACCGTGGCATACAACTTTTCGCTTTTGGTCAGCGGCTCGACTGCGACCACGTCGGCGTATTCAAGCGTGCTGGGGGTCGGGATGCTCGTGTCGTCGATCCGTCGATCCTCTGCGGCCATCGCTGAGGGCGAGGGCTGGGCGAGATCAGCTTCGAGCGAACCCGCATCGACCGACGCTGGACGGGTGTTGTTGATGTAGGCTGCCGTCGCGACGCCACCGACCAGCAGCGAAGCAAGTGCGATGGCCAAAGTATTGCTGTTCATGTCGAACCTCCGTCGGGCGAATCCCCGCTGTCGGCAGGGATTGCAGCACCGGCAAGCTGAACCCGGCCCCAGCCCGGCCGTTTGCGCATGACGAAACCCTGAATCGCAACCCGAAAATAGTTCACTGCGTGCTAGCGTTCTCACATCGACAATCCTTGGAGCATTGCCATGGCCAACCCGCTCATCAGTCCGATCCTCGGCTTTCTGGGTCGACTCAGCTTCCCGCGCCTGTTCGTTCTGGCCGCTTCGCTGTGGGCGCTGGATATGGTGATTCCGGATTTCATCCCTTTCATCGACGAATTGCTGCTCGGCATCGCAACGCTGCTGTTGGCGAGCTTCCGCACGCGCAAAGAACCCGATGCGAAGTCGTCGAATCCGAAACCACCGATCGAAGGCGAACGCGTCGGCTGACGCGCGACACGGCATGTTGATCGACAGCCATTGCCATCTCGACGCACCTGAATTCGACCGCGATCGCGATGCAGTGATCGCCCGTGCCCGCGCAGCGGGCGTGAGCCGGCAGATCGTACCGGCGGTCAGCGCTGCCGGCTGGGAAAAACTGCGCGGCCTTTGCGCAGCAGAACCGGGACTGTATCCGGCGTACGGGCTCCATCCGATGTTTCTGGCCGAACACCACCCGGAACATCTGCCGACGCTGCGGGACTGGGTCGAACGCGAGCGCCCGGTGGCGATCGGCGAATGCGGACTGGATTTGTTTGTCGAAGGGCTGGATGCGGAACGGCAGTCGCTGTATTTCGACGGCCAGCTTCGGCTCGCCCGCGACTTCGAACTGCCGGTGATCGTGCATGCGCGGCGCGCGGTCGATCAGGTGATGGCCACGATCCGCCGCTTCGGCCCGCTGCGCGGAGTGATCCACAGCTTTTCAGGCAGCGCCGATCAGGCCAGGCGACTCTACGACCTCGGTTTTCTGATCGGCCTCGGCGGCCCGGTCACCTACGAACGCGCCAACCGCCTGCGCACGCTCGCGACGACGCTGCCGATCGAGTATCTGCTGCTGGAAACCGATGCGCCCGACCAGCCCGACAGCGGATATCGCGGTCAACGCAACGAGCCGGCGCGACTGACGATAGTGCGCGACACCATTGCTGCACTGCGTGGCGTCGAATCCGATGTGGTCGCGCGCGCGACAACAGCCA
Source organism: Lysobacterales bacterium (assembly GCA_031362125.1). GTDB lineage: Bacteria > Pseudomonadota > Gammaproteobacteria > Xanthomonadales > Xanthomonadaceae > Lysobacter_I. The sequence goes on from JANLSB010000583.1 coordinate 2,610, forward strand.
ATGCGGAGCGGTTGTTCGGGTTGCCAGGCGCATAGGGTGCGCCTGCGGCGCACCGTTCTCAAACCACGCGAAACAAGGGCCGGTACGCCACAGGCGCACCCTATGCGGCTTTTTGTTTCAACAACATCTCCAGCGCCTTCCCTGCCGCCACGAACGCAAACGTGCCGGTGATGTGGGTAGCCGCGCCGAGGCCCGCGCCACAGTCGAGTTTCAACGCAGCATCCGCGCCAAGTTTCGGGCGCAGACCGCAGACGGTGCCGTCGGCCTGCGGATATTGCACGTTTTCCAGCGAGTAGATCGCGGGCACGCTGAAGTAACGCTTGGGCCCCTTCGGGAAATTGAATTCGCCGCGAAGCTTCTTGCGAATCAATGCCAGCATCGCGTCGTGCTCGGTGCGCGACAGATCGCGTACGCGCACGAGGGTCGGATCGAGCCGGCCGCCGGCGGCGCCGACAGTGATGATCGGGATCTTGCGACGGCGGCACCACGCGATGGCCTCGACCTTGGTGCGGAAGCTGTCGCAGGCGTCGACCACAAGGTCGTAGCCGCGGCCGAGCAGGTCTTCGAGGTTCGACGGGGTGAGAAAACTCGCCACTGCCTCAACCTCGATCTCCGGATTGATCGCGCGGCAGCGTTCGGCCATGGCCTCGGCCTTGCCCCGGCCGTACTGGCCAACCAGCGCCGGCAGTTGGCGGTTGGTGTTGGACACGCAAAGGTCGTCTGCATCGATCAGTGTCAACCGGCCCACGCCGCTGCGAGCCAACGCTTCGACCAGCCAGGACCCCACGCCACCCAGGCCGACCACCGCGACGTGGCTGCGCGAAAAACGCGCCAGCGCGCCGGTGCCATAGAGGCGGTCGATCCCCCCGAATCGTTCGGTCCAAGTGTCATCGCGTAAGGTCGCATGCATCCGCGCAGTTTAGCGGACCGCCCGACCCCGGCGCGCAGTCTGCCGTACCCGGCGCGGCATGCTATGTTTTGGCAAACCGAACGGAGTTGCCGCATGTCCACCACGCCCGACCAGGCTCGCCCGAAGTCCTCCGCCTTCGGACGCTATTTCTTCGTCTTCCTGCTCGGCGCGGCACTCGGCGCCATCGGCATCGTGATGGCATTGAACGCATGGAACGCGAGAAAAGACCACTTCCCGGAGAGCGTGATGCACGTGCAGGAGTGGCATCTCAAACAGCTGGGCACGAAGGCGGCCGAGAGCCACTGCAACGCCACCGACATCATTCCGCACCTCAAGGGTCTGCGCACGATGTCCGACGATCTGGAGCGCGCGTTCCCGGGCCTCAGCGACGATGAGCGTTTCGTCAAGCACGCCAGCGGCATGCGCGCCGCGCTCGATACCGCGCTGTCGGCACCGCCGATCAATTGCGAAGGCGTGAACGCGGTCGCCGCGAAGATCGGCGAAAACTGCAAGGGCTGCCACCAGGACTTCCGCTGACAGACTGAGCGCAGCGCCGATCGTCGCCACCCAAGCCAACATCGTGGCCCCGTCGCAAGGCGCGGGCGTTTTTGTTTGGTGATTCCATCGTCTGCGATTCCATCGTCTGCGATCCCAGCGTGTGCGATTCCGGGCACTTTCACCGCCTGCTGCACAGCAACGTGCACCCGGGCCCGTTCGCCGACTATGATCGAAGTTGCCCGCTTCCGCGGGCATTAACTTGACTCCGGGGGCTACGGAATGAAATTCAACGCAATCAGTACTTTTGGCGCCACGACGAGCCGCGTGCACACGGCAGTGAAGATTTCTCCGCACTACGACGGCCCCGTGGTGTACGTGCCCGACGCGAGCCGATCGTGTCTGCGC
>JANLSB010000248.1:0-2601 GCA_031362125.1 Lysobacterales bacterium
GCCATCCCGTCAGCAGGATACGAAATCCCGGGTGCGGCCTTTGGTCTTACCCGGGCTACAAGAACGCAATGATGACTGACATCGCCACCCGCATCACTGAACTGCGTCGCCAGATCGACGACGCCAACTATCGTTACTACATCCTCGACGACAATTCGATCCCCGACACCGAATACGACCGGCTGATGCGCGAGCTGGAGGCGCTGGAAGCTGCACATCCGGAATCTGCCGATCCATCATCGCCGACCCGGCGCATCGGCAATCGGCCATCGTCGAAGTTCGAGGAAGTCGCGCACAGCGTGCCGATGCTCTCGCTCGGCAACGCATTCACCGACGAGGAGATCGTCGATTTCGTCGCCCGCATCGAGAAGGAAACCGGCGACGGCGCGCCGATGTTTTCGGTCGAACCGAAACTCGACGGTCTGGCGATCAGCCTGCGCTACGAACACGGCGTATTCGTGCGCGGCGCCACCCGCGGCGACGGAAGCACCGGCGAAGATGTCACCGCCAATCTGTGTACCTTGAAATGCATTCCATTGCGATTGCGCGACGATGCCGGCCCGGTGCCCGATGTGCTCGATGTGCGCGGCGAAGTGTTCATGCCCAAGGCCGCGTTCGAGCGCTACAACGCCAGAGCGCTGGCCAACGACGAAAAGACCCTCGCCAATCCACGCAACGGTGCCGCCGGCTCGTTGCGCCAACTCGACCCGCGCATCACCGCGAAACGCCCGCTGAGCTTCTACGCCTACGCGCTGGGCGAAGTCAGCGCGATGCCGGCCGGCATCGACACCCATTCGCAAGCGTTGGCCTGGCTGAAGACGCTCGGCCTGCCGATCTGCCCGGAAGCGCGCACCGCGCGCGGCGTCGAGGGCGTGCTCGCGTTCTATCGCGATCTCGGCGCGCGGCGCAACGACTTGCCCTACGACATCGATGGCTCGGTCTACAAGCTCGACCGTTACGACCAGCAGCGCGCGATGGGCTTCGTCTCTCGCGCGCCGCGCTGGGCGATCGCGCACAAATATCCGGCGCAGGAAGAAGCGACGGTGGTCGAAGCCATCGATGTGCAGGTCGGCCGCACCGGCGCTTTGACGCCGGTCGCACGGCTGCAGCCCGTGCAGGTCGCGGGCGTGGTCGTCACCAACGCCACACTGCACAACGCCGATCAGGTTGCACGCCTCGACGTGCGCGTAGGCGACGGTGTGATCATTCGTCGCGCTGGTGACGTCATCCCGGAAGTCGTGCGTGTGATCGATGAACGTCGTCCGCGCAATGCGGCTGGCGAACCGCTGCAGCCACCATACGCGCTGCCGACGGTCTGTCCGGTATGCGGGTCGGCGGTCGAACGCGAAGAAGGTGAAGTCGTTGCGCGCTGCACGGGCGGGCTGTTCTGCGGCGCGCAGCGCAAACAGGCGCTGATCCATTTCGCTTCGCGCCGCGCGATGGACATCGAAGGCCTTGGTGAGCGAATCATTGATGATCTGGTCGAGTTCGACTACGTCAAGACCATCGCCGACCTGTACACGCTGACGCTGGACGATTTTCTGGAGATGAAGCGCCGCGCCGATGAGCGCGAAGGGACAACTCCAGAAACAGTGAAAGCGGGCAAGGTTGCCAGCAAGTGGGCCGAAAACCTCATTGCCGCCATTGTCGCCAGTCGCGACACCGCGCTCGAGCGCGTGCTGTTCGCGCTGGGGATTCGTGACGTCGGCGAGAGCACGGCGAAGATGCTCGCACGTTGTTTCGGCGCGCTCGATCCGCTGATGGCGGCCGATGAGGAAGCGCTCAGGCAAGTGCCCGATGTCGGTCCGATCGTCGCTGCGCGCATTGCGCATTTCTTCGCCGAGCCGCACAACCGCGACGTGATCGCTGCGCTGCGCGCGAACGGCGTGCGTTGGCCTGAAGGCGCGCCGCAGCGATCGAGCGAGGGCCCGCTCGCCGGCAAGACCGTGGTGCTAACCGGTGGCCTGACATCGATGTCGCGCGATGATGCCGGTGCGAAGCTCGAAGCGCTGGGCGCGAAGGTGTCCGGTAGCGTTTCCAAGAAGACAAGTATCGTCATCGCCGGCGAAGCAGCCGGCAGCAAGCTCGCGAAAGCGCAGGAGTTGGGCGTCGAGATCTGGGACGAGGCAACACTGCTTGCGTTTTTCGCAGAACACAACCGCGGATGAGCGGATGGCAGCCCAGCGCTTCGTTTGATGCGCTGAGATTGCGCGCCAGACTGTACTCGGCGATCCGCGCTTTCTTCGCCGAACGCGATGTGCTGGAAGTCGAAACGCCGGTGTTGTCGGTCGCGGGCAATACCGACGTCAATATCGAATCGTTCTCGCTGGAATTCGCAGGCCGTACCGACGGTGCGTCGCGCACGCGTTGGCTGCGCACCTCTCCGGAATTCGCGATGAAACGCCTGCTGGCGGCTGGCGTCGGCGATTGCTACGAGCTCGGCCGCGTGTTCCGCAATGGAGAAGCCGGCGGCCGGCACAACCCGGAATTCACGATGCTGGAGTGGTACCGCGTCGGCTGGGATCATCATCGGTTGATCGATGAAGCCGTCGGACTGGTGCAAACTGCGCTGGCGCTGCTGCAGCGCAATGCCACCGTGGC
>JANLSB010000599.1:0-7728 GCA_031362125.1 Lysobacterales bacterium
CGTCGGCGAAGGCCTGTGGATCGTCGGCGACCAGCACGTCTTCGCCATCGCGAAGATGCATGCCTTCGATGGCGCACGAGGTCGCCACCACCGGCTGGCCGTGGGCCATGCTCAGATTGATCTTGCCCTTCACGCCTGCGCCGTAGCGCAGCGGCGCGATCGCAATGCGGCAGCCGTCCATGAACGGGCCGATGTCGGCGATATGGCCGTGCACGATCACGCCAGGCGATGCGGCGAGCGCTTCGATCTCCGGAGGCGGATCGCTGCCGATGCAGTGGAAGCGTACGTCCGGCAGGCATTCGCGGATCGATCGAAACGCTTCGTGCACGAACCAGCGCACCGCATCGACATTCGGCGGATGACGGAATCCGCCTACGAACACCAGGTCTGCACGCTGCGCGAACGGCTCTCCGGCGCCGGCGATCCGGTGCAGGTTCGACAGGACTTCGACACGGGCATCCGGTGCGTCGATACGCAGCAGTTCGCGTTCGATCCCGCTGACCACCAGGGTCACATCGGATTGTGCGATGACCGCCAGTTCCAGCGCTCGGGTGTGTTGGGCGGCGCGGGCCAGCGCGGCGTCGCCCGCGACTTCCGCGCCGCGGCGTTCGCGCAGGTAGTGCAGATCGACGGTATCGAAAATCAGCTTCGCCTGCGGCGCCTGCGCGCGCAGCATCGACAGGAATTCGCTGGCGACATAGTGCCGACTGACCATCACCGCATCGAAACGCGGACCGTGTTCGCGCAGCCATGCCGGCGGCCGCGCCGCGAACGGCGCATGCCACGTTTCCACGCCGAGATGCTGCAATTGGGTCGTGTACGGTTCGTCGCGATGACGGTTGGCGGGCAGGAACACCACGTGCGCGCCTTCTTCGATCAGCAGCCGCATCAGGTTCACCAGCCTCAGCGAGCCCGAATCGTGATCCGGGCGCGGGGTCTGCGAGTCGATGATCAGGATCTGTCGTTGCTTTCGATGCAGCAGGGCAGGCGTGGGCGCCGTGTTCGCCGGCAATAGTTGCGCGAGTGCTTCGCGCCGATGTTCCGCGAAGATGCTGCGATTGCGCACCTGGTATGCCTTCATGCCGACATTGGTGTCGGTGCCTGCAGTGCCGCCTTCGAGATGGATCACCCGCGAGGCGGGTTGGTAGAGCACACGCTTGCCGGCGGCGCGCACCGCGAACGCGAGGTCGGTGTCTTCGTAATAGGCCGGTGCATAGCGCGTGTCGAAGCCGCCGACGTCCACGAACAATGCGCGTGGAATCGCGATCGCCGCGCCGCTGACGTAATCGCAATCGCGCAGATAGGCGAAACGCGGGTCTTCCGGCGATTCGAACTTGCCGTAGTTCCAGCCGCTGCCGTCGGCGAACACCACGCCGCCGGCCTCCTGCAGGCGGCCATCCGGATACAGCAGCTGCGCGCCGACGAGGCCGGCATCGGGATGCTCTGCGAAGGTGCTCAGCAGCACGTCGAGCCAGCCCGGCTGCGGAATCGTGTCGTTGTTGAGAAAGATCAGCACTTCGCCGCGCGACAGCGCAGCGCCGTCGTTGCAGGCGGCGATGAAACCGCCGTTCTGCGCGCGGCGGTGGCAGCGCACGCCGGCGATCTGCGGCAGCGCGGCGACGGTTTCGTCGCTGCAGCCGTCGTCGACCACGATCACTTCGAACGCCGCCGCCGGCGGATGCGCTGCGAGCGAGCGCAGGCAGGCGAGCGTATGCGCGAACTGGTTGTAAACCGGAATGACGATACTGGCGACCGGCGCGTCGCTGGTCGCGACTGAAAACGGCGAGAACCCATCTGGTGTGGGCAGATACATCGCGTCGGCGTGCAGCGGGCCGGCGCGAAGGAGCTGGGCGCGGACGCGGCCCACGGTGGTGCGCCAGCCCCGGGTGCGCAGGCTGGCCCAACCGCGCCGGATCAGGCCGAGTCCGCGGTGGAGCATGAACCGCGCATCGGCCAGCGAAAACGACATTCTGGAGGGACTCCTGCAGGCGGGGCGGCGGATGCGACGGATCGCGGCGTGCCGGTCTCGGCACCCTGCTAGACTCGCACGGCCGCATTTTCGCATCCCTCACGACGACAGGCACGACTCCCGCCCGAATGGCCCGAAACCAAGACATCGACGACGATTCCACGGACCGGGGCGACGATTACGAGGACGAGGACGACGCGCTCGATGGCGCCGACGGCGAAGGCCGGGGCTGGCGTCGGCGTGCGATGGGCTGGGGGCTGGTGGCGATCGCCATCGGTCTGGGTTTTCTCATCCCCTACACGCTGTACCTGAATCATCAGGTCACCTTGCGCTTCGGTCAGCTGCGCTGGCAGGTGCCCACTCGCGTCTACGCCCGCCCGCTGCAGCTCGCGCAGGGCATGGCGATGGACGCGCGCACGTTGAAGACCGAGCTGGACGCCGCATCCTATCGCGACGACGGCAACGGTGAGCGTCCCGGCACCTACGGCAGCAAGGGCGGGCGGTGGCATATCGCCAATCGCGGCTATCAGGACGTCGGTGGCAAGATCGGCCCAAGTCGGCTCGAGGTGGTCGTGTCCGGCGGTCGCGTGCTGTCGGTGCGCGATCTCACCCGCAACCGCGCCGTCAAATCCGCCAAGCTCGATCCCGCGCGCATCGCCACGCTGTACGGCCAGAAGCAGGAAGAGCGCCGGCTGGTGCGGATCGCCGAAGTCCCGTCGAAGCTCACCGATACCCTGCAGGCGGTCGAGGACCGCGATTTCGCGCGGCATATCGGCATCGACATGAGCGGCATGGCCCGCGCAGCGTTTCTATGGGTCACCTCCTTCGGCAAGACCAAGCAGGGCGCCAGCACGCTGACCCAGCAGCTCGCGCGTTCCGGTCTGCTCGGGATCGGCAAGGAACAGACCTACAGCCGCAAGTTCAACGAAATCCTCTACGCGCTGATTATCGACGCCCGCTACGAGAAAGGCGTGATCCTGGAGGCCTATCTCAACCAGGTCGACATCGGCCAGCGCGGTTCGCAGGCGATCCACGGCTTCGCGTCGGGCGCCGAGTTCTACTACGGCCGCCAACTCGACGATCTGAGCACTGAACAGATCGCGATGCTGGTTGGGCTGGTCAAGGGGCCGTCCTGGTACAACCCGCGCAAACAGCCTGCACGCGCACTGGAGCGGCGTAACTGGGTGCTGGCGAAGATGCTCGAAACCGGGATCATCGACCAGAAGGAACATGATCGTGCGAAGAATGCGCCGCTGGGCGTCAGCGAAGTGCCGGGCAGCATGGTCGCGAACCGCTTCCCGGCGTACGTCGATCTGGTCCGTCGCCAATTGGCGCGCGATTACTCCGAAGAAGAGCTGCAGGGTGCTGGCTTGACCGTGCTCACCGGCATGTCGCCGTCGGCGCAGGCGTATGCGGAGGGCGCAGTCACACGCACGATGAAAGCCTTGGGTACCGCCCGCCGCCCGCCGCTGCAGGCGGGCGTGATGGTGACCGATGTGCACACCGGCGAAGTGGTGGCGGTGATCGGCAGCCGCAGTTTCAACGAACACGGCTTCAACCGCGCGGTGCAGGCGCAGCGCCCGGTGGGCTCGCTGCTGAAACCGTTCGTGTACCTGTTGGCGCTGGCGCAGCCCGACAAGTTTTCGTTGGCGACTCCGGTGGACGATTCGCCGGTCAGCATCAACATCGGTAGCGGAAAACGCTGGAATCCAGGCAATTCGGATGGACGCAGCCACGGCACCGTGCGTCTGATCGATGCGCTGGCGCATTCGTACAACCAGTCGACGGTGCGCGTGGGCATGGCGGTAGGCCCGCAGCGGCTCAGCGATCTGCTGCGTACGCTGGGGGGTATCGATGCCGGCCAGAATCCGTCGCTGATCCTCGGCTCGCTCGACCAGAGCCCGTACGCGATGGCGCAGCTGTACCAGTTCCTCGCCTCGGGCGGCGAAATCCAGCCGCTGCACGCGGTGCGTGGTGTGCTGGATGCCAACGGCAAGGCGCTCAACCGCTATGACGACGCGCCCAAGCCGGCGCAGGCCGGTGATGCGGTCGCCGCACGGCTGGTCACGTCCGCGCTCCAGGAGGCGGTTACTTCGGGTACCGGTCGTCAGCTGATCAGCGACGGTCTAGGTCGCCTGCAGCCCGCGGGCAAGACCGGCACCAGCAACGACAGCCGCGACAGCTGGTTCGCAGGCTGGACCGGCGACCATCTTGCGGTGATCTGGGTCGGCAATGACCAGAACGCCTCGACCGGCCTCTACGGCGCCACCGGCGCGATGCGGGTGTGGTCTGGTCTGTTCTCGCGGCTGCCCAGCGCACCGCTGCAGGTCAACAGCAAAGGCATCGATGTGCAGTGGGTCGCCGGCACGCACACCACCGACCCGGGCTGCCCGGGTGCGCGTCGGCTTGGCTTCGTGGCGGGCTTTGCGCCGCCCTATCAGCCGTGTCTGCTGGCGGAGCCCGACGACAGCGAAAATGCGGACGGCACGGCCACTGATCAGGGTGCGCAGCAGGGTGGATTCTGGAGTCGGATCTTCGGTCTTGGAGAGCGCGATACCGGCGACGAGGCGGAGCAGCGTCGACGACAGCAGGAAGCACGCGAAGAGCGCGAACGGCAGGCGCAGCAGGACGAGGCGGACGAGCGCGAAGAACAGGAACGGCGCGAACGCGAAGAAGAAGAGCGCCGCGAGCGCGAGGAAGAGGAGCGTCGTGAGCAGGAGCGCCGCGAACAACCAGCCGCGCTTCGCGTTGAGCGCAATGCCGTCGAGATCATCTCCGCATGATTCGCGCTCCCGGTACCTGCGGTCTGCTTGCATGCTTTGGCCTGGTCCTGCTGGCGTCCTGCACCAGTGCTCCGCCGGCGCAGCAATGGCATGGCCCATCTCCGGAGGAACTGGTCGGCGAGATCCGCAACGCCGGCGCGACCGCCCCCGGGGAGCTGGACGTACAGCCGCTGCGCGACCCGATGGTGGAAGACCTGCGCGCACAGGCGACCCGTTTCGAACAACAAAAACGCTATGCCGATGCTGCAGCTGCGCTCGACAAAGCGCTCGCGTTGTCTCCCGAAGATCCGGCATTGATGCAGGAGCGCGCCGAAATCGCGGTGCTGCAAAAAGATCTGGACAAGGCCGGGGCGCTTGCGCGCAACGCTTATGCGCTAGGTGCGAAGGTCGGCCCGTTGTGCCGTCGGCATTGGCTCACGATCCGTCTGCAGTTGGCGGATCGCCAGCGCCAGTTGGAGTTGCCCGACGGCGGTGGCCGGCTGAAGGGCGAAAAGCTCGCGCAATGGGAGCGCGATCAGTCCGATATCAATGCCACTATTGCCGAAGCCGCGCGTCAACAGTCCGACTGTACGCTCACCGGCCCGCCAAGATACTGACGGCATGAGCATGGTTTCCGATGCCCGCAGCGATCACGATGTGGGCGCTGACGACGGTGTAACGACCTCGCGTTCCGCGCTGGCCCGCGCCTGTCGCAATGCGTTGAGCGACGGTGGCGCACTCGCGGTCAAGATCGACGGCTTCGCGCCGCGCGTATCGCAGCAACAACTGTCGATGGTGATCGCCGAAACCGTCGAAGACCGCGCGGTGCTGCTGGCCGAGGCCGGCACCGGCACCGGCAAGACCTTCGCTTACCTTGTGCCGGCGCTGCTGTCGGGACTGAAGACCATCGTCTCGACCGGCACCCGTGCGCTGCAGGACCAGCTGTATCACCGCGATCTGCCGCGTGTGCGCGACGCGCTGGGTGTCGGCATCAAGACCTCGCTGTTGAAGGGGCGCGCGAACTACCTCTGCAAGTACCGGCTCGAAAAGAGCAAGGGCGAGCCTCGCTTCACCAGCAAGGAACAGATCACCCAATTCCAGCGCATCGTCGCCTGGGGCGGGCGTACGCGGATGGGCGATCTGGCCGAACTCGATGCGCTGCCCGAGGATTCGCCGCTGCTGCCGATGGTCACCTCGACTACCGACAACTGCCTCGGCAGCGAATGCCCGTTCTGGGACGACTGCTTCGTGGTGCAGGCGCGCCAGCGCGCACAGGCCGCTGACGTGGTGGTCGTCAATCACCATCTGCTGCTCGCCGATCTGGCGTTGAAGCAGGAAGGCTTCGGCGAAATCCTGCCCGGCGCGCAGGTGTTCGTGGTCGACGAGGCGCACCAGCTGCCCGAACTCGCCGCGCAGTTCTTCGGCGAAGGCCTGAGCGCGCGACCGCTGGTGGAAGTGGCGCGCGATGCAATCGCCGAATGCAAGACCACCACCGGCGCGTTGGCGGTGCTGCAGACCCCGGCGCGCGCGCTGGAAGAGGCTGCGCGCGATCTGCGCGTTGCGATGGAGCCGCTGCCGCCGCGCGGGACGCGCGCGCGCGCGATGCAGGAACCCGGCGTATTCGATGCGCTCGGCGCACTCGACGACGCTCTGTGTGCCTTCATCGATGCGCTGGCGCCGCTGCGCGAGTCCGCACCCGGCTTCGACAGTTGTCATGCGCGCGCGCTCGACAACCGTGCGCGCCTGCTGCGCTGGGCGCCACCGGATTTCGCGCGGAGGCGTGAATTCGCCGATGGCGAGGGCGCGCAGATGCCGGCCGAGCTGATGCCTGCCGAGCTGTCGATGCACGAGCAATTCGTCGAGCACGAAGAGGCATCGCAGGATAACGACGACGCCAATTTCGATCCTCGCGCATACGACGTGCGCTGGTACGAGCTGTCGCCGCGCGGGTTCCGGTTGCAGCGCACCCCATTGGATGTCTCGGGGCCTTTGCGCAATCATCGCGAACAGTCGCGCGCGGCATGGGTATTCACTTCAGCGACGCTCGCTGTGGCCGGTGGGTTCGGTCATCTGTCGGAGCGGCTCGGGTTGGACGCTCCGCGTACGCTGCTGGCGCCGAGTCCGTTCGATTGGCCGCATCAGGCGCTGTGCTATCTGCCGCAGCGCATGCCCGAGCCCAATTCGCGTGACTACACCAGCGCGGTGATCGATGCCGTACGTCCGGTGCTGGAAGCCTCGGGCGGGCGTGCATTCGTGCTGTTCGCCTCGCATCGCGCGCTGCGCGAAGCGGCCGAACTGCTGCGCAATGGTCCTTGGCCGCTGTTCGTGCAGGGCGAAGCGCCGCGCTCGGTGTTGCTGCAGCGTTTTCGCGATTCCGGTAACGGTGTGCTGCTCGGCGCCGCCAGTTTCCGCGAAGGTGTGGACGTGGCCGGCGATGCGCTCAGTGTGGTCGTCATCGACAAGCTTCCGTTCGCGGCGCCTGACGATCCGGTGTTCGAGGCGCGGCTGGATGCGATCCGTCGCGAAGGCGGCAATCCCTTCCGCGACGAACAGCTGCCGCAGGCGGTGATCGCGCTGAAGCAGGGCGTCGGCCGTTTGATCCGCACCGAAACCGATCGTGGCGTGCTGGTGTTGTGCGACCCGCGCCTGATCGGCAAATCCTACGGCCGCACGTTTCTCGACTCGCTGCCGCCGTTCGCGCGCACGCGATCGCTGGAGGATGTGCAGGCGTTTTTTGGTAAAGGCAGCAATGGGGAGCAGGTTGAAGATGCCCTTGGCCGCCGGGACGGTGAGGCCGGCGCGGGTCGTGGCGATCCCGATGTCGTTGAAGGTCAGCGCGGCGACCGCACCGGCGTCGAGCATCGACAGGGCGTCGCGCATAAGCGACACGCCGGTGAGCTTGGACGCCGCGACCCGCAGCCCGGAACGGCTCAATCCCCGCACCAGCTCGGTTGCCGCCACGGTCTTGCCGGCATTCATGCAGGTGCCCGCGACATA
>JANLSB010000602.1:0-2528 GCA_031362125.1 Lysobacterales bacterium
TGCAGCATGTCGGGATTGCTGACGACGATGTCGCCGTTCAATCGGATCGCCTGGCGCTGGTCGCCGGGGGTGTCGCCGTCGAAGGTCGCGGCGCGGATGCCGAGGCCGCCGGCCTTGTTCAACTCCAGCAGCTCGGCGACCTGATCCTGCGCCAGCGCTTTGGTCGGAAACAGATACAGCGCTTTGGATTGTCGACCGAGCGCCGCAGCGATCACCGGCAGCGTGTAGCACAGGGTCTTGCCCGATGCGGTGGGCGTGACCACCACAACATCCTCGCCGCGCTGCGTGGCCTCCCCGGCCTCGGCCTGATGGCTGTAGAGCTGGCTGAGGCCGCGCGCGCGCAGCGCAGCGGCCAGCGCCTTCGGCAGATCATCGGGAAACGGCGCGTAGCGGCCCGCGCGCGCTGGGACGGTGATCGCGCCGGTGACGCGGTCCGGATATTTGCGCTGCAGACGTTCGGCCAGCACACCACCGGAAGGCGATGCGTGGGCGGATGTGCGGACATCGGGGTCCGGTGAAGCGAGCATGGGCATGGCGGACTCCGGCGAGGTCCGTCCAGATACAGGCTGGCCGTCTCACGGGCTGCGACGGGGCTGGCGCCCATGAAGGCTGGCGCCCATGAAGTCGCTGCGGCTTTTCCAAATGCGTTCTTGTCGAGCAATCAGGGAAGCTCGTAACGCTATCTGTCCATCATCCCGCACGCTCGCGTAGCGGCGGAGGGATCTGCTGTTGTGAAGCCACAGCCCAAAAAGCAGATCCCTCCTTGGGCTTCGCCCGCGTTCGGGATGACAGAACTTTTTCGGAACCTGAAATTTTGAATAGGCTCTCAATGCGCCTCTGCTCGAAACACAGGCACACTATCGCCACCCGATCGGCCGTCAGACTTCACCGCATGACCGCGCATAGCGAACCGCTTCTCCTCGCCGACCGCCCCAGCGGCGAACGCCTCGCGCTGATCGACGCATTGCGCGGTTTCGCGCTGGCCGGCGTGCTGCTGGTGAACCTCGGCGGGTTCTCGCTGTATTACTTCATGGACGACACCGCGCGCGCGGCGCTGCCTTCGGCGGGGTTCGATCGCTGGGCCGGGCTGATGGTGCAGATCTTCGCGCAGGACAAGGCGCTGACCCTGTTCTCGCTGCTGTTCGGTCTGGGCATCGCAATCCAGGTGCAGCAGGCGCAATCGAAAGGCACGAGTATCGGCCCGATCGTGCGCCGGCTGGCGGTGCTGCTGGCGATCGGTCTGATCCACGCGCATCTGTTCTGGTGGGGCGACATCCTGACGATCTACGCGTTTCTGGCGTTCGGCCTGCTACTGCTTCGGCGTTTGCCGGATTCGGTCTTCCTCATCGGCGGCCTGGGTCTGGGCCTGTTCTGGTTTCTGTTGGCGCCGGTCGCCGCACGGCTGACGCCGGGCGAATGGCCGGAGCAGGCGCGCGTGTATGCCGATACGTTCGCGGTGTTTTCCGGCAACGATGTTGCGGCCACGCTGCGGCAGAACGCTGCCGTCGCGCACTGGATGTGGCTGGAGATGTGGGGCGTGCTGCCATTCGTGTTCGCGCGCTTCCTGCTGGGTTACTGGATCGGGCGCAAATGTCTGCTGCAGGATCCCGCCGCGCATCGCCGCCTGCTGCGCGCGACTGTCGTCGTCTGCGGCAGCGCGGGGCTCGCGGCGGTGGTCGTGATCGAATGGATCGATGCAGCGCAGCTCACCGATGCGCTGCTGCATGGTGGCCGGCTCGGCGAGTTAGGTCTGCGACTGCTGCGGCGCGTCGGCCCGCTCGGCATGGGGCTGGCTTACGCCGCAGGCTTCGCACTGTTGTTCCTGCATCCCGGCTGGCAGCGCTGGCTGCGGCGGCTCGCGCCGGTCGGACGGATGGCGCTCAGCAACTATCTGATCCAGACCGTCGTGTGTCTATGGCTGTTCTACGGCATCGGCCTGGGCATCGGCAGCAGCGGCGGTTATGCGACCCGGCTGCTGGTGTGGGTCTTGCTGTTCGGCGCGCAGATGGCCCTGAGTCACTGGTGGCTGACGCGATTCCGTCTGGGTCCGCTGGAATGGCTGTGGCGCTCGATCGCGGTGGGAAGAAGGCTGCCGATACGGGTGTCGTCGCGCGCAACCGAAACGGCATGACGTTAGCGGCATGACGTTAGCGGCACGACGTTAGCGGCATGGCCTTAACGGCATGAGCATGCGTTTCGGTATCATGCCCGCGTAGGCGGCAATGGGGTCCGCCCGGACTCGATGATGAGGAACACGGCCATGCGGGTGAAGTGCGAACTCGTGCGGTCTCCCGGTTGCGGACATCGTTCCGCTGCAGGCGTGCCGCGTATGGGCGATCGCCGATGAGTCAACGCACGCTGTCGAACACGGCGTATTCCTCGTTCGCGCTTTACATCGAATACCTGTTCGGTCTGATCGCGTCGATCGTGATCGCGCGGGAGCTGCTGCCCGCCGACATGGGCAACTACAGTCAGCTGGTGTTGGTGGTGGCCAAAGCGATCGATGTCGAAAACGAGGTCATCAACAT
>JANLSB010000605.1:0-3558 GCA_031362125.1 Lysobacterales bacterium
CAGATCGAAGTTCTCCTGTTTGATGTCGAGGACGACGATCGACTCCTGGTAGTCCAGCAGATTCGGGATCACCACCCCGACGCCTTTCCCCGAGCGAGTCGGCGCAGCCAGAATGACAAACTGCTGGCCACCCAACCGGATCAGCCTGTTCCCCATCTTGCCGATGACGATGCCGTTCGACTGCGGCTTGAACAACCCTTTCCCCGCCAGATCGCTGCCGGAGGCAAACCGTGCGTCACCGTGCAGCGACTTGGACGGGGTACGGAACAACAGGTACAGCAGCCCCAGCCAAAGTGCGCCGGGGAACCCGAACCCCACCGCGCCGGCCGCCTTGATCTTGCCTGCATAGGGTGCAAACCGCGGAACCTCCAGCGCGCGGGCATAGCCGGGCCAAGTGTCCCAACTCAACGACGCCTGCGGCAGCTTGAGCATCATCACGACGATATACCCGGACAGGTACAGCCCCGCAACCGCCGCCAACAGCGCGAACAGCAGCGCCGTGACTCCCTTCTGACTTCCTGTCATCCCACCGAACTCCCTGCAATCGTTTTACTTTTTCGAGCAGCGCAATATCGTATTCGCCACGCTGTGATCGCAACAAGCGACCTCATGGAAAGGTGTACAACACAATTCCGAAAGCCACCCTCGCCCAGAACAGGACGATATCGGCGATGACTACCACTCGCGGTTTCTCTTCGTAAGAGCGTCCCTGCTGTCGTTTGCGCAATCAATCTTGCTCCCTGCATGGCGCAGGCTCGCCACGCTGAATTCGTTGATAGATTTCTTCGCGATGCACCGGGATCTCGCGCGGGGCGTCGATGCCGACCCGAATCTGCCGACCGCGCGCGAGGCCCAGCCATCCTCCAATCGCGTGCCGCCCGAAGCAGACGACGATTTCGTCGCCGATCCGCAGGGAGTCTCCGGCCAGCATTGCGATCAGGTAACGCTTTCTGCAGCGGCGATGCCAAGCTGGTTTCATCAAAACATCGGCGTCATCGGTGATGGTCAGGTTCGCAGGCGCGACCAGCGAAACCGTGACATGCGCGCGCAGCTTGGCGCGAATGGTCAGGCGCACAGCATCGCCGATGCGGATGCTTTCGCCGACGCTGCGGGTCAAGACCAGCATGGCTCTCCCTCCACTCGTCGCCGAAGGCGATGCCGAAGACGCTCAGGGAGGTTACGGGCGAACGACATCGGCGCCTGGATGCGTAGTCGCACATCGCGCAACGCCTGAGCCCTTGGCAGATCAACGCGCACGCTCTCCACCTGTACGCAGATCGGGCCGATCCCGAACTTGTCGCCGTCGCGCAGGGCGAGGATATGTGCGCGATGTCGATGGCCACAGGGCGCGCTCGCGTGGAATCCGTCGCTCCCTTCGAGCTTGTGAAGTCGGTTGGCGTCGATGAAGACATACAGTTGTCCATCGGCGCGTCCACTGAGTTGGATGCGGATGTCATCGCCGAAAATCAGACTTTCACCGATGATGCAGTCGTGAGTATCCATTCACGCACCTCCAAAAAGAGGCCAGCCCCCGTCGTACTCGGCCTGCGACAAGGGGCGCGCAGGGAGGACGGGCGCCGGCAAGGGGCGCATGTACTGGGAGCGATTCGACGCCACTGGCAATGAGCGGTCGGGCAGGATCGTGATACCGAAATGCAGCCAGTCCTCGCAGTCAAGGGCGAGGGGAATCAGTTCGCCTGGGAGCCACATCTGAACTTTGTAGCGGCCAAGCGCGAAGCGCCGGACAGCCTGCAGCGAAAAGAGAAAGGTTGAGGCGCCGGCCGTACCGGACATGGGGCTGAGGTATGCCCCGCTGAAGGCCAAGGGCATGTCAGCCGGGGCCGTGGCGCCAAGAACAACCCGCTCACCCTGC
The DNA here is from genome assembly GCA_031362125.1 of Lysobacterales bacterium. Classification (GTDB taxonomy): domain Bacteria; phylum Pseudomonadota; class Gammaproteobacteria; order Xanthomonadales; family Xanthomonadaceae; genus Lysobacter_I. Next base: position 1,874 of record JANLSB010000605.1, read on the forward strand.
CGGCGATGGATTACCAGCCGGATGTTGTCGCCCAAGCGTATGACGCCCCCAACCCGGCATGTCTCGATCTGCATCCCTCGTCTCCCTGAAAGATCGTGTGGTCAATCGATGTCAGGCCAGCGGCCGTCCGGGGAAATTTATATGGCATTGCAACGCAAATAGCAATGCTTACATTGCACCACTGTTGCGACAAGCACCGAAGTGGGTATGATCTGCATCCATGAACGCATACACCGCCAACTTCATTGCTGCCATGCAGGCCACCGGCACCCGAAATCGGATGCTGGTCGCCGCGCTGAACAACCGCGTGTCTTCGAGCGACATCTCCAGTTGGCGCATGGGCCGGCGACCGATCCCGGCCGAACATGCACCCGTCGTCGCAACCATCCTTGGCATTCCGCCCGAATGCATCAGCGAAGCCTACGAACGGCTCCTGCTAGCGGGGCTGCCTGCACATGCGGCGGCGGATTCGCAGACCCACGGTCTGATTTCAGGGCATTTGACGATCCACCGGCTTGAAGGCTTCGGACATTTCGGCGGCCCACCGCGGATTGTCATTCCTGAACTCGTAGCGCGCCCGCGAATTGGAATGACCTCATTCAATGCGCTGCGTTGGACACTGCAACCATCGATCGCGATGGAACCGGAGATCCGCCAAGGCGTGATGGTGTTCATCGACACCAGCATCAATCAGCACGACCAAGTGGTCGACCGCGGCATCTACGCCTACATCCTGTGGGGGCGGCCGGATATTCGCCGGATACAGGTGCGTCGGGATGCCTGGGCATTGTCGTGCGCAAATAAAGAAGCCGATGCCACGCTCATCCCCGAGGCGGAACTGGAACAGGTGTCCCTGCTCGGCGCGGTGGTGGGCTGGATCAATCCGCCGTAAAGTCCCTAGAATGCCGTTGTCGATACGACAGAGACAGCACTGGACAGGATCGGCGCGGGTATTGGCATCGTATTTTCCAGCTACGCAATTGCAAAGACTCTTTATGCGTTCAACTCCGATGGCGCATACGATGCTCCTGTGTTTATCGTTCAGCACATGCTGGTAATCGCATCTTGCGGCTTGCTCACACTTGGGCACGCCATCTCGTCTCAGTATGCGGTCGCTCGGTCACTAGGCATCTCCGAAAAGGAGGCGCTACAGGCTTCGCGCACTATTTTTTCGGTGACGGAACCCATGTTGCGCGATAAGGCGCTGACGATGGAACAGATGCAACTCCACATCGATTCAGAGCGCAAGCGCGTCGCCGATCACCTGAAATCCATCGGAGATTTTGAAGGGGCGCTCTTACTCAACAACGAGTCCGTCGAGCACAATTCCCGCTTCGGCGCTTACGCCACCGACCTCTACCCGCTCCGGCTTGAGCAGCATGGATTGAACGCCGTCCTCAATTCCAAAGAATTCAGCGATGCGCGCGGCGGTGGTGCTCACGTTCTCCCATTGCTAGGCCCTAATCCGACACATCTTTCCATCGAGTTGCAGTTGGTTGCGTATCGTTGCGCGGGCAATGCCATCGATGTGCTGTCCGAACTGCAGCCCCGTGCTTATGTGGTCAAAACCCGTGTCCGCAAGACGGAACGCCGCCGAGGGATTGCTCTGATCGTCACGGTTCGTGATCCAACACACACGCAGAGCACGCCGAAAAGTGCGAACGCCGCCATCGAGTTGGCGGCCA
>JANLSB010000606.1:0-1874 GCA_031362125.1 Lysobacterales bacterium
CTGGTCAGCTCCAATCCGGCCTCGTTGGCCTTCAGCATCCTCAATGCCGGTTACGCGCTCGACATCGAGCTGTCGGCGATGCAGGAAGAAGGTCGCGGCGAAGTCATCTCCAATCCGCGCGTCGTCACCAGCAACCAGCGCGAAGCGGTGATCAAGCAGGGCCGTGAAATCGGCTACGTGACCACGCAGCTTTCCGGCGGTCAGACCACCCAGACCGTGAACTTCAAGGAAGTGGTGCTCGAACTGAAGGTCACGCCGACCATCACCGACGATGGTCGCGTGTTCCTGAACCTCGCGGTGAAGAAGGACGAACTGGAAGACTTCATCGATACGGTCAGCGGTTCGGTGCCATTGATCTCCAAGCGCGAAGTGAATACTGCGGTCCTGGTGGATGACGGCAATACGGTCGTGATCGGCGGCGTGTACGAATTCAACGACCGCAGCCAGGCCTCCAAGGTGCCGTTCCTGGCGGATCTGCCGATCCTCGGCAATCTGTTCAAAAAGAAAGGTCGCAGCAAGGGCAAGGCCGAGCTGTTGATCTTCGTCACCCCGAAGGTCATGGTGGCGGCTCCGCGACGCCCCTGAGCCGACATGGCCAGCGACGGACAATGAAACGGGGGCTTCGGCCCCCGTTTCCATGTGCTGGAAGTCAAGCAGGGCACTGGCTCCGGCTTCGAGTTTGACCATTGGCCCACCATCGTGCACCGCAGCCACGTTGCGGATGGCGTTGAACATTTCCTGCGCATATCAGTCAAACTGCGGATCGAACCACCGAGCCGACGGACGCATGTCTGAGATGGATACCCCCGCCGCCCCCTCCCGGTTGCATGCCGTCTTCGCGCAGTTGCGTGAACAGTTGTCGGCAGAGATCGTCGGCCAGTCCGCATTGATCGAGCGATTGCTGATCGCGCTGCTAGCCGATGGGCATCTTCTGGTCGAGGGTGCGCCCGGGCTGGCCAAGACCACCGCGATCCGGGCGCTTGCCGGTCGCCTCGAAGCGGATTTCGCCCGCGTCCAGTTCACGCCGGATCTGCTGCCGGCCGATCTCACCGGCACCGAGGTCTGGCGACCGCAGGACGGCCATTTCGAATTCCAGCCTGGGCCGATCTTCCATTCGCTCTTGCTTGCCGACGAAATCAACCGCGCGCCGGCCAAGGTGCAATCGGCATTGCTTGAAGCGATGGGCGAACGCCAGGTCACCGTTGGCCGCCAGACCTACCCGCTGCCGCGGTTGTTCCTCGTGATGGCGACACAGAATCCGATCGAACAGGAAGGCACGTTCCCGTTGCCCGAGGCGCAACTCGACCGTTTTCTGATGTACGTGCGCATTGGCTATCCCGAAGCGAAGATGGAAAGCGAGATCCTGCGGCTCGCACGCGAGCGTGCCCGCAGCGAACACTCCGGCGTGACCGCTACGGTTGCGGCGCGGCTGCGGCTGTCGCAGGCGGATGTCTTCGAAGCGCGAACGGCGGTGCTCGATCTACATGTCGCGCCGTCGCTTGAACGCTATCTGATCGAACTGGTGTTGGCGTCGCGCGATGCCAGCCGTTACGACCCGGCGTTGGCACGACGCATCGGCTGGGGCGCAAGCCCGCGCGGTTCGATCGCACTGGAACGCTGTGCGCGTGCGCGCGCATGGCTGGCCGGGCGCGATTTCGTCACCCCGGACGACGTGCGCGCCGTTGCGCTCGACGTGCTCCGGCATCGCATCCTGCCGAGCTATGAGGCGGTCGCGGAGGGATGGGATGGCGAACGCCTGGTCAAGGCACTGCTCGACAAGGTGCCATTGCCCTGAGCCAGGCGAGGACCGCGCACCATGACTGAAGGCATCGCTCCCAGCCTGGACGAACTCGTCGCACTGCGTCGCGCGGTGC
>JANLSB010000610.1:0-2237 GCA_031362125.1 Lysobacterales bacterium
CCGTGGAATCAGGACCTGCCGGAAGGCGCCGATGCGACCGATGCCGCCGTGGTCCGCCTCGACCCCGGTCTGGCCTTTGGCTCGGGCACGCACCCGACAACGTCACTATGCCTGCAGTGGCTGGACGGTCTTGCAGCGCACGGCGCACTGCAGGGCCGCACCGTGCTCGATTTCGGCTGCGGGAGCGGCATCCTGGCGTTGGCGGCGCTGAAACTCGGCGCCGGCCATGCGGTCGGCGTCGACAACGACCCGCAGGCGATCCTGGCCACCCACGACAATGCCGAGCGCAACGGCGTCGGCGACCGGATCTCGGTGCATCTGCCCGCCGACGAGCCTGTCGCGACGAACTACCCGGTCGTTCTCGCCAATATCCTGGCCTCGGCGCTCGACGTCCTGGCCGACACCCTCGCCGCACGTGTGGCGCCCGGCGGCCGCATCGCGCTGTCAGGCATCCTCGCCGGGCAGGAAGACGCATTGCTCATGCGCTACGGCAAGTGGTTCGATGATCTGCATGTCGCCCGTGAGGACGACTGGATCCGGATCGATGGCGTCAGGACCGACAATGCCCGAATCGGCAGCAACACGCCCGCGTCGTGATTGAATAGCGCCATGTTCATCAATTGCCCCTATTGCAGCGCACTGGTCGCGACCGACCCGGTCAACGATCTGCCGCCGACGCATTGCCCGCACTGCGCGAGCCTGTTGCGGCGCGACGAAACTGTCGTGGATGACGAGACTGTCCCTGCACGGGTCGATCTTGGCGATCTGCTGCAGGCAAGCGCCGGACAAACAGCACATGAAGATTCCAGGAACCACCTGGCCGCCGACATCACAACCACGGATGGGATCGCAACGGACATGGACTTCGCCGAACACGCGCCTGCGGACACCAGCGCCGACGATGCACCATGCGTTGCGGGTGTCGCAGCGGATGTCGCGGTCGCTGCACCGTCGATGGCCGCGGTCAACATCAGCGTCACCACCGCACCGGTGAAGCGCAGGCAGCGCGCCACACCCAGCTTCGTCCGTGGTGTCGCGTCGACAGGCACTCGCGAGCGCTGGGGCCCTGTGCTCGCAATCGCGCTGGCACTGCTCCTCGCGCTGCAACTGCTGCTCGCCGACCGCGCACGTCTGGCTGCGAATCCGCAGTGGCGACCGTTGTTGACGGTCTTGTGCAACGCTTTGGCCTGCAGACTGCCGCCGTGGCGCGAACCCGCCGCGTTCACGTTGCTGCAGCGCGACGTGCGCCAGCATCCGAGTATTCCCGGCGCACTGCGCGTCTCGGCGACATTCCGCAACGACGCGCGCTGGCCGCAACCATGGCCACAGCTGCGACTGAGCTTGTCCGACGCCAATGGCCGTGCCGCGGGAGAACGCAGTTTCCGCGCCGACGAGTATCTCGGAGGCCCGGCGACCCAGGCAGAGCTCGCCAGCGGCGAGAGTGCGACGGTCGCGATGGACGTTCTCGAACCAGCGGCTCGCATCGTTGCATACGATTTCAGTTTTCGCTGAACAGGCTTTGCGCAATCGGCTTTGCACCACATGTTCCGCTGGAGCGACTGCCCGGCCGCGCAAGAACGCCAAAGCGACGCATGTCCGGCCAGGACATATGTGCAACAGCGCCGCGCATGCATTGGCGACACGGCCTTGTCGCCATTCATCGGGAAACCTGTCCTGCACTGCTCGAATTTTGGCGATTTTCCGTGGCAACCAACGACATCGCACGCTAGACTCACTCCCCCTCACTGCCCTGCGGTGGGATGCGGCCACGGATGGGGCCGATGCGAAAACGCGCCACCTGAGAGACCGTGCTTGAACGCCGACCGTTACGACCCAGCCCGCCAAGCACCCCGCACGCCGCTGCGCGACCATGTCGCCAATTCGGTGCGTCGATATCTGGGGGATCTCAACGGCTCGGATGCGTCCAATCTGTACGAAGTCGCCCTGCGCGAGTTCGAGATTCCACTGTTCGCCGAAGTGCTGGAGCACTGCGATGGCAATCAGAGCCGGGCGGCAGCGATGCTGGGCATCCATCGCGCCACCTTGCGCAAGAAACTGAAGGATTATGGGCTGGGTTGAGTACGGGTCCAACCGCACGCACCGCTTATAATCGCGTTTTCCCGCCTTTCGTCCACTCATGACCTCTTTGCACCTGTCCGGCGCCCCGGTGTCCATCCGTCGCGCGCTGTTGTCCGTGTCCGACAAGACCGGCCTGCTCGATCTCGCCCGCGCGCTCG
>JANLSB010000668.1:0-3402 GCA_031362125.1 Lysobacterales bacterium
ACCGACGGCGCGCATGTCATCGTGCACGCAAATGGCAATCTCGCGCGGGCCGAAGCAGTGCGAGATGAGATCCTCGCCAACGGTGGTTCTGCACAGGCGATCGCTTTCGATGTCGCCGACGGCGACGCGACGCGCGCGGCGCTGACTGCGCTGCTCGAAGAGGGCGCGATCCAGATCGTGGTCAACAACGCCGGCATCCACGACGACGCGCCGATGGCCGGCATGCGCGAGGAACAGTGGAAGCGGGTGATCGACGTTTCACTGCATGGTTTCTTCCACGTTACCCAGCCGCTGCTGCTGCCGATGGCGCGTACACGTTGGGGCCGTATCGTCAGCATTTCGTCGGTCGCCGGTGTGATCGGCAACCGCGGCCAGACCAATTACGCGGCGGCGAAAGCCGCGCTGCACGGCGCGACCAAATCGCTGGCGCGCGAGATGGCCAGCCGTGGCGTCACCGCGAATGTGGTCGCGCCGGGCGTGATCGCCGGCAGCATGGCGCAGGATGCGTTTCCGCCCGAGCAGATCAAGCAGATGGTGCCGGCAGGTCGCGCCGGCAAGCCGGAGGAGGTCGCCGCGCTGGTCGGCTTCCTCTGCGGCGAGACCGCCGGTTACATTAACGGACAGGTGATCGGGGTCGATGGCGGGATGAGTTGAGCCGCGACAATACGATTGTGCTTTCCGATCATACGTTCGAGTTTCCATCATGCCGCGCAAGCGGTCGCAACCATTGAGGAGCGTATCCATGAAGATCCAGCATTTCGCCGCAGTAGCTCTGTTGTTCGCAATGCCGTTGGTGAACGCGGCGGAGTTCAAACAGCCCGCCGAGGACGCGAAGAACCCCGCACCAACGACGACGCTCAACAGTTTCCAGCGTTTCGAACTGATGCCGGTCGCGATCGATCCGCCGTATGCCGGCCAGAAAGGCAATGAGGTCGCCCGCGAATACCTGAAGGGCAACATCGACGAGCGTGTCGGCAAAGTGATCGCGGACTGGAATGCGAAACCGGCCGGCGAAGCGCCGCGTACGCTCAGGATCGAACCGAAGATGACGCATGTCCGCTTCATCTCCGGCGGAAAGCGGTTTTTCGCCGGCGGCTTCGCGGGCAGTTCGTGGCTGTACGTCACCGCGAAACTCAGCGACGCGCAAACCGGCGAAGTGATCGGCGAACCGGGTTTCTACCAGTCCGCGAACGGGATCGCCGGGGCGTGGACATTCGGCGCGACCGACAAGACCATGCTCATCCGGATTTCGAGCATGCTCCGCGCCTATCTGCAGGAAAACTACGACAAGACGGTGGAGATCCCGGTGCGGATCGCGCCGGAAGTAAACGATTGACGCCTGAAAGGGCTGCGCTGCGATCCGATGAAACCGGAGGGGCCGCGACAGCGGCCCTTTTCATGCCCGGCGACGCCTTGCCGCTCAGGCCGCGCTGGCGTACCACACAGGCGCCAGCGATGGTTCCGCCGTCGCAGACATCAGCATCGAGTCCAGCCCGCAGCCATCGATATCCGCATGCGTTTCGCGCGCGTGCCGCAGCATTTCCGCCGCCAGCCATTCCATCCGCGCGACGTTGTCGCCGATCCGCTGTTCGAATGCCGGGTTGTCGAGCATGTCGTGCAGCGCGCGGTTCATGTCGTGAAACCAGTCGATGTTGAACTGGTCGAGCAGACGGCCATCCAGCGATGCGGGTTCCGGCAGATTCGCGGCGCGGTTGCGCTCGCCCCAGATGCGCAGCAGCGGCTGCATCGCCAGATTCAGATCGCGTCCGCGTTCGAACTGCGGGCGCAGCCGCCCAAGCAGGGAAATGTCGGTCAGTTTTTCGCCGCAGAACAGCGGCGCCAGCAGCGACCAGTAGTAGGTGTAGTCCCAGATCACCTTCAACGGCATCACCTGCGCATCGCCGAACAGCGGATACTGGTCCTGATACAGCGTCAAGGTATTCTCGAAGAAGCCGAAGTAAAGCTGCTGGTAGATGTCGGCATAAGCGGCGAAGGGTCTGCCCGCGCGGTCCTTGTGGATGAGATCGCAGATCAGCGTGTTGGCGATCGCGATGAAATCGCTGCCCGGCGAATAGAACGGATCCAGAAACACGCCGGCCTCGCCGGTCAACGCCCAGCGGTCGCCGCTGAACACCTGTTTGCAGCTGTGCGAGAAATGACGCAGGAACAGAAAATCCTGCAGCGTGTGCTCGGGCCGATCGAGTACGTCCGCCATGCGCGGCTGATGTTCGCGCAGCCATGCCATCGCCTTTTCGTGGGTATTCATCGTCTCCAGCGGATGCATCTTCGCGTCGCAGACGATGCCCAGCGAATGCGCGCCCGACGACAGCGGAATCAGCCAGAACCAGTAGCCCGGACCGCACATGTGATTGGTCGAGCGCCAGCGATCCGGCGGCGTGCAGCGCGCCAGCCACTCGGCATCGTCCGACCATGCCTTCGGATCGATCAGGCCATCGACGCGCCACCACACCGCGTTGGCGTCGTGGTCGGTGGTATCGGCCAGATCGAGCTTGCGCTTGAGCAGGCCGGCGCGGCCGCTGGCGTCCACCATCCAGCGCGCCGCAGCGATGCGGGTGTGACCATCGTGCTCGAAGGTGATCGCGTGCGAGTCGTCGTTGTTTCCCATCGCGATGCCGCGCACGATCGCGCCGTCGTGGAAACGCACGCCAAGCCGGCGCGCTTCATAGCCGAGGAAATTCTCGAAGCGGCCGCGATCGATCTGCCATGACGGCGTCGGCAGGATCCGGCTGACGCCCAGCTCGGTGCATTGATCGATGTCGCGGCGGCCTTCGCTGAAAAAGAATCGGAAGCCGAACTTGCGGATGTGCTCGCTTTCGAGATGCTCGCGCAGACCGAGTACGTTGGCGAAGTAGTGCGCGCCGATTTCGACCGTGGATTCGCCGACCTTGAACGCGCCTTCGGTCACCGGATGCGCGCGGCGTTCGAGCACCGCGATGTCGATGTCTGGATCGCGGCGTTTGAGCTGGATCGCGAGCGTCAACCCGGCGAGGCCGCCGCCGAGCACGACCACATCGTGCGCGGCCGGTGTCGGAGCGGAAGTGTCGGTCATCGTTGCGTTCCTGAAGTGAATTCGCCGCTGGGGTCGTCGATCACCGGCGGATGCGCGCGCGCGCGACGGTATTCGCGCAGCACATGGCCGTAGTTCCAGACCTGCGCAACCACGTGCGAGGTGATGGCGTAAAGGTCGCGGAACAGGCGGAAATGACTCTTGCGGAACTGCTCCGGCGCGTCCGCGGCCTGATAGCGGGTTTCGATCGGCACTCCGATCACGCGCGCACCAGCATGCCGGGCGGCCGAAATCAGCAGCTGCGCTTCGAACACGAAGCCTTCGCCCGGCACGTCGCGCAGGGCCAGCACGGATGCGGGATACAGGCGCTGGCC
>JANLSB010000671.1:0-4971 GCA_031362125.1 Lysobacterales bacterium
CGCGATCGACGTGCTGTTGCTCTCGCGGACCAGCCGCACCAGACGCATCAACAGCCCGATACCGAATACGTACAGAAGAATCGTGCCGATGAAAGTCGGCGGCACCGGCCATCCGTAGCGGGCGGCCTGGGTGACGGTGCCGAAGAACGTCCACGACGTGCAGTAGACCGCAAGCGACAGCGCATAGATGTCCGGCCAGCGGCGCGCAAACGCCTGCGGCCGGCGTTCGCCGTAGACCGCGACCGCGAACATGAGGCCCAGCCATGCGAAGCTGGCAAGGATCACGATGCCGATGCTCAGCATGATGCCGCGCCTGTCGTTCTACGCTGGATGGTGGTCTTCGACATGTCCCCGATGCGAACTGGTGTCTCTCGAATCGGGAGGATATCGCAGATGGACGAGCGGACTATGAGGCTGCGAGTGTCGCATCTTTTCGTGGGAGCGGCGGAAGCCGAGATGCCCGCGCCGCTCCCGCCACGATATGAACTGCAATCCGACAGAATGTGCAGCGTAATGGGTAGAGAGCGCATTCATGCGTGCAAGGCTGCGGGCTTCGCGGCTTCCGCCGCCCCCACAACCGGCACGCACAAACGAATGGCGGCGGACACGCGTCCGCCGCCATCACGCATCCCGCACGGGTGAGACTCGGTCAAAAATCGTAGCGCGCGCTCAAGGTGTACTGGCGCGGCGGGCCGTAGAAGCCGGTGAACACACCGAGCGCAGCCACCAGGTTGTAGCCGGTGGTGAGGTATTCCTCGTCGGCGAGGTTGCTGCCCTGCAGCGAGAACGTCCAGGCATCGTTGAACTTCCAGATCACACCGGCATTGATCAGACCGTAACCGTCCTGGGTGATCGGTGTGGCGCGCGCACCGGTCACCGGATCGCGCACCACCTCGGTGGTCGCAACCACATCGTCCTGGTAGCTGTAGCCAAGCCGCGCCGAGAGATTGCCCATGCTGCCGAGATTGGCGCGGTATTCCAGATTGATTGCACCGGAGTACTCGGGCGCGTTGGTGAACGTCTGCTGGTCGGCGATGTTGACATTCTTGAAGATGTAATCGTCGTACTTGGCGTCCAGCCAGGCGACATTTCCCGAGATCGCCCAATGCGCGGAAGGCAGCCACTGGTATTCGACTTCAAGACCGTTCACGGTGCCTTCGCCGGCGTTGGTGAAATCGCCGAAGAAGGCGTCGTCCACGCCGTCGCCGTTGCTGTCGTAGGCGGTGAACACCGACAGTTGGATGTCCTTGTATTTGTTGTGGAATGCGGACAGATTCAGGAACAGTCGCTGATCCATGAACGACATCTTGCTGCCGATCTCGAAGCTGTCGACCTGCTCGTCGTCGAACGGCTCGGCCGAACGCGGCACGGCGGTGGCCTGGGCACGGATGTTGTAGCCGCCCGATTTGAAGCCGCGGGTCGCGAGGCCATAGATCATGATGTCGTCGTTGATCTGGTAGTCCAGCGAGATCTTCGGCGACGTATTCTTGAAGTTGATGGTCTTGTCGAAGTTCGCCGCGACCGGTGCGAACGGGCGCAGCGTGGTGTAGGTTGCGTCGGTGTAGAAGCGGTTCAAAACGACAGCGTGCTTGTCTTCGTCGGTGTAGCGCACGCCAGCATCGAGTTTGAGGCGATCGCTCAGGTCGAAAGTCCAGTCCGCGTAGACGGCGACGCTTTCGGTGAACACATTGCCGCGGGTATCGCCGAAGACCAGATTGAAAAAGTTGTTGAGCACGCGTCCACCGGCGCGTCCGTCGAATTTGTAGACGCCGAACACGCCGCGGGCGCGACCACCACCGTCGTAGTTGACCTGCAATTCGTGGGTGGTCTGCTCGTCGCTGTAAAACGCCTTCACGTCGGCGATCTTGTTCGGCAATGTATCGAAATCGATATTGGTCTCGGTGTCCGACTCGCGCTTCGCGGCCACATACTTGACGGCCCAACTGTCGGTCGGGCGCCAGTTGACGGTCGCGGACACGCCCTTGAGCTCAGTATTGTTGATATTGGCCATGCCATTGCGCACGTCGTAACGGTCGTCGAGCGGCAGCGTGGTCGGCGAGAAACGGTTCGGCGCCAGCATCTGTGCGCCGCGCACGCCGGACTTGTCATCGATCCAGTCGAACGCGAACTGCACATCGAAGTCATCCTGCGAATACGCGCCGAGATTGAAGCGCAGCGCGGTGATCTCCTTGTCGCTCACCTGCTGGCGGGTGTTGATGTTCTCGCCGAAGCCGTCGCGGTTGAGGTTGGCCACCGCGATGCGCGCGCGCAGCCCGCTGTTCTCGCCGAACAGCGGGCCGCCGATGGCCGCCTTCACGTCGAGCTGGCTGTAATTGCCGACGGTGACCGACGCGAAGCCGTCGAACTGCTCCGGCAGCGGTTTGGAGATGTACTTGATCGCACCACCGATGGTGTTCTTGCCGTACAGCGTGCCCTGCGGGCCGCGCAGCACTTCGACGCGGTTCACGTCGAACACGTCGAGCAATGCACCCTGAGGGCGAGCGATGTAAACGTCGTCGAGGTAGATGCCGACGCCCGGATCCACGCCCCATAGCGGATCGGACTGGCCGACGCCGCGAATGTAGGCAGTGACTGTGCTGCTGGAACCGCGCGCAGCATAGATGGTGAGATTCGGCACCTGGGCATCGAGGTCACTGAGGTCTTCGACATTGAGTTTGTCGAGCGAGTCGGCAGTGAATGCGGTCACCGCGACCGGCACATCCTGCAGGGTTTCCTCGCGTTTGCGCGCGGTGACGGTGATGGTGTCCAGGGTGTTCTGATCGGAAGTGCCCGGTGCGGATGCGGTGTCCTGCGCATACCCCATCGGCGCGAACAGGCCGAGCGCGATCGCCAGACTCAGGCCGCTGTGCGTGAGGACGGCGCGCTTGAATGCGGCCCGGGTCGGGCGGGCGACTGGATTCGGACGACTCATCTTGATCTGTTCCTCGGTGGGATGGAGCACAACGGATGGGCCGCCGATGCTTGGTGGCCACGTTGCGGCAAGACTAGGCAGTGATGCCGGTCCGAACACTTGTACCTTTGGACAATGGGCCCGGCAGCCGCGGCTGCCGACACTGACAGCCCAAGCAATGGGTGCGGCCGGTTGCAGGCACGCCCCACCGATGCGCACTCCCAAGGAATCCTTCATGGCGGCCGTCACATGTCCTTTCTGATCGTGCTGGCGGCGCTGTGCTTCCTGATGTTCGTGGCCTATCGCGGCTACAGCGTGATCCTGTTCGCGCCGATCGCCGCACTCGGCGCGGTGCTGCTGACCGACGCCTCGCTGGTCGCACCGATGTTCACCGGCCTGTTCATGGACAAGATGGTCGGGTTCCTGAAGCTGTATTTCCCGGTGTTCCTGCTCGGCGCGATCTTCGGCAAGCTGATCGAACTGTCGGGGTTCTCCAAATCCATCGTCAGCGCGGTGATCCGGCTGTTCGGCGCCGATCGCGCGATGCTGTCGATCGTCACCGTCTGCGCCGTGCTCACCTACGGCGGCGTGTCGCTGTTCGTGGTGGTATTCGCGGTCTACCCGTTCGCCGCAGAACTATTTCGCCAGAGCGATATTCCGAAGCGGCTGATCCCTGGCACCATCGCGCTGGGTGCCTTCACCTTCACCATGGATGCGCTGCCGGGCACGCCGCAGATCCAGAACATCATTCCGACCTCGTTCTTCGGCACCACCACCTGGGCCGCGCCGTGGCTTGGCACGATCGGCGCGGTATTCATACTGATCTTGGGCATGAGCTATCTGGAATGGCGGCGACGCGCGGCAAAGCGCAGCGGCGAAGGCTACGGCGACCCCGCGACATTGACCAACGAGCCGGCGCCGTTCGCCGAAAGCAGGCTCGCGCATCCGCTTCTGGCGCTGTCTCCGCTGCTGCTGGTGGGGATCGTCAACAAACTGCTGACCCTGTGGATTCCGGAGATTTACGGCAGCAGCCACGAATTCGTGCCGGCAGTGATCGGCAATGCCGCACCGGTGGTGCAGGACGTCTCGAAAGTCGCCGCGATCTGGTCGGTGCAGGGCGCGCTGCTGGTCGGCATCGCCAGCGTCATCGTTCTGGCGTGGAGGCCGGTCACCGCGAGCTTCGCCGAAGGCGCGAAAACCGCGATCGGCGGTGCGATGCTAGCGGCGATGAATACCGCGTCCGAATACGGTTTCGGCGCGGTCATCGCCGCCCTGCCCGGCTTTCTGGTAGTAGCGAACGCGCTGCAGTCGATTCCCGACCCGCTGATCAACGAAGCGATCACGGTCACCGCGCTGGCCGGCATCACCGGCTCGGCATCCGGAGGAATGAGCATCGCGTTGGCGGCGATGTCCGAAACTTTCATCGCCAATGCGCACGCGGCGAATATCCCGATGGATGTGCTGCATCGCGTCGCGTCGATGGCCTCCGGCGGCATGGACACCCTGCCGCACAACGGCGCTGTGATCACATTGCTTGCGGTGACCGGTCTCACTCACCGCCAGGCCTACAAGGACATCTTCGCGATCACGCTGATCAAGACCGCGGCGGTGTTCTTCGTGATCGCGGCGTTCTATGCGACCGGTCTGGTCTGAGGCAGCGTATCGAGCGGTCTGGCCTGAGGCCTTGCCGGGAAATGCAGCATAATTCGCCCCCTTGGCGCCGCGATCCCGGCGGCGCATTTTTTTCCTTACTCGCGCGGAGCGCCCATGTCCGATCGCCCCATGTCCGATCGTTTCCTCGCCTCACGAACCGCGCTAGTCACCGGCAGCACCTCCGGCATCGGTCTGGCCATCGCCTGCGGATTGGCTTCGGCCGGCGCGAAGATCGCGGTCAACGGTCTGGGCACTGCCGAACAGATCGAGACCGCGCTGCAGGCGGTGCGCACTGCGGGCGCAGGCGATGTGCGCCACTTCGGTGCCGATCTGCGCGACCCCGAGCAGATCGAGGCGATGATGACCGCCATCGAGACGTGGTCGCCACTTGATGTGCTGGTCAACAA
>JANLSB010000735.1:0-1777 GCA_031362125.1 Lysobacterales bacterium
TGGCCGATGTGCAGGCCGTCGAAGGCGCCGATGCAGACCACGCTGCCGTTCGGACACAGCAGGCCTCCGTCGAGGTCGCGGAACAATTCGATCATCGGGTTGAGTGTCCGACCGCGAAGGCCGGATCCGGGAAGTTCAATCAATTTCGCAGTATAGCGAGCGCAGCCGGCTCCGGTCCGTATCCTGCTTCAATGGCGGAGATCGCGCGGCCGCAGGCCCATCGCGATCAGGGCGACGCCATAGGCCAGCGCCCCGGCCGCGACCACAGCCAGCAACCAGCCCACCCGCACCCACGGGTCGGCGATGGCCGACCAATCACCGACACGGTACGAGATACCGAGCACGACTGCGGTCATCGCGACACAGCCCGCCGCGATCCGCAGCAGATGCCTGCCCCAGCCCGGCTGCGGCCGCAGGAGCCCGGCGCGACGCAGATAGCGCCACAGCAGCCAGGCGTTGAAGATCCCGGCCAGACCGGTGGCCAGCGCGATCCCGCCGTGCGCACCGTCGATGTCGTTCAGCCACAGCGGCAAGGTGAAGGCCACGGTCATGAGCACATTGGCGATGACCGTGTAGATCGCCGCGCGCATCGGCGTTTTGGTGTCCTGGCGGGCATAGAACGCGGGCGACAGCACCTTGCTGAGCATGAACGCGGGAATGCCGATGCTCATCGCGCTGAGGCTGATCGCCGCCATCCGGGTGTCGTGGGCGGTGAATTTACCGCCTTGGTAGACCACCGACGTCAGCGGCTCGGCCAGCAGCAACAGGCCCAGCGCAGCGGGCACGCCAACCAGCAGCGCAAGGCGCAGCCCCCAGTCGAGTGCGGCCGAATAGCCTTCAGCATCGGTCGCGGCGTGACGACGCGACAAGTGAGGCAGGATCACGGTGCCGATCGCCACCCCGAAGAGCCCCAGCGGAAATTCGACCAGTCGGTCGGACAGATACAGCCAGGTCTGACTGCCGGTGGCCAGCACCGAGGCGAAAATCGTCCCGACCAGCAGGTTCAGCTGCGCCACCGACGAGGAGAACAGGGTCGGCACCATCAGCTTCGCCACCCGACGCACGTCCGGATTGGAGAAACCCGGCTTCAACGTCGGCCGGATGCCCAGCCTGCCCAGCGCCGGCCACAGCACCATCAGCTGCAGTATGCCGGCCGCCAACACGCCCCAGGCCAGCGCCTTGGCCGGCACTTCGAAATGCGGCGCCAGCCACAGCATGGCGGAGATCACGGTGAGGTTGTGCAGCACCGGGGTCACCGCCGGCAGCGCGAATTTGCCGAAGCTGTTCAGCACTGAGGCCACGAGGGCCATCATCGAGATGAACACGAGATACGGAAATGTAATCCGCAGCATCTGCACGATCAGGTCGAATTTCTCGGGTTCGTCCATCGAGCCCGGCGCGAAGATCGCAGCAATCACCGGCGCGGCGAGCATGCCGATCCCCGCCACCACGAACACCACCGCGAACAGCGCCCCGGCCATGCGGTCGACGAACTCCTTCAGCGCGTCCTGGTCGCCGCGCTCGCGGATCTCGTTCAGGACCGGCACGAAGGCCATCTGCATGGAGCCTTCGGCGAAGATCCGGCGCAGATAATTCGGGATGCGGTAGGCGATGACGAAGGCATCCATCGCCGCCGAGCTGCCGAAGATGCGGGACTGCAGGGCGTCGCGGGCGAAACCGGCGATCCGAGACAACAGGGTCATGGCACTGAAGATGGAGGTCGACTTCCTCCAAAAAAAATCCTGAGCGCACCCGGGAAGGAACGACGATCATGGAT
>JANLSB010000831.1:0-7489 GCA_031362125.1 Lysobacterales bacterium
CTCCCCTCTCCCGCCGGAAGAGGGGCTGGGGGTGAGGGCGAGCCCGCCATCGACCCATACCAGGGCAACCTGATCGTGCAGGGCGACAACCTGCAGGCGCTCAAGGCGCTGCTGCCGCACTACGGCGGCAAGGTGAAATGCATCTATATCGATCCACCGTACAACACCGGCAACGAAGGCTGGGCCTACAACGACAACGTCAACAGCCCCGAGATCCGCCGCTGGCTAGGCGAAGTGGTGGGCAAGGAAGGTGACACCCTGGACCGCCACGACCGCTGGCTGTGCATGATGTATCCACGACTGATGCTGCTGAAGCAGTTTTTGAACGAAAACGGGGCGATATTCGTATCGATTGACGACAATGAAGTTGCGATGCTGAGATTGCTGATGGATGAGATTTTTGGTATGAAAAATTTCGTCGCTACAGTTGTTTGGCAAAAAATATTCTCACCAAAAAATTCAGCCCGCCATTTCTCAGAAGATCATGATTACGTTGTGGTGTATGCGCTCACAGCCGAAACTTGGAAACCAAATCTTCTGCCGAGAACGGACGATGCGGATGCGCGTTACAAAGATACCGGCGATAAAAAAGGCTCTTGGACATCCAGCGATCTAACTGCAAGAAATTACTACAGCCTTGGCACATATTCAGTGACCTCGCCTTCCGGGCGAAATATTCCAGGACCGCCGCAGGGCCGATACTGGTCAATATCAAAAGAATCTTTCGATAATCTCAATAGTCAAGGTCTTATTTGGTGGGGCGAAAAAGGTAATAACATGCCCCGCTTAAAAAGATATCTCTCGGATGTCAAGGATGGAATCGTCCCACAAACGATGTGGTTCTATAAGAATGTTGGCCACACGCAGGAAGCGAAGAAGGAACTTATTGAGTTGGTTGACTTTAATTCATCCAATGATGTGTTCATTACACCAAAACCTACCCGTCTGATCGAACGCATCCTTCAAATCGCCAGCGACAAAGACTCGCTGATCATGGACAGCTTCGCCGGCTCCGGCACCACCGCCCACGCCGTCCTCAAACAAAACGCCGAAGACGGCGGCAACCGCCGCTTCATTCTCGTTGAGATGGACGAAGGCATCGCCCGCGATGTCACCGCCAAGCGCGTGCGCCGCGTCGCGCAGGGCTACACCAACGCGAAAGATCAGGCGGTCGAAGGCCTTGGCGGCAGCTTCCATTTCTGCAGACTCGGCCAGCAGCTGTTCGATGCGCGCGGGCATATCGACCCGAACGTGCGCTTCGGCGACCTTGCGCGGTTCGTATGGTTCCAGGAAACCGGGCAGCCGCTGTCGGCGCCCGGGCGCAAAGGCTGGTCGCCGCTGCTGGGCGTGCATCGCGGACGCGCGGTCTATCTGCTCTACAACGGCATTCTGAAAGACCGCACCATCGACGGCGGCAATGTCCTGACCAGCCCGCTGCTGGCGGAACTGCCCGCGCACGATGGCCCGCGCGTGGTCTACGGCGCGCGCTGCGTGATCGGCGCCGACCGCCTGCGCAGGCTCGACATCGCGTTCAAACAATTGCCCTACGACCTGCGGGTGTCGCGATGAAACTGAAGGACTATCAGGAAAAAGCGCTGGACCGCTACGAAGACTTCCTGCGCGCCTACCGCACACAAGCGGAACAGGCGCCGGCAGGCGCGCGCAACGCCAGCCGCGATGCCTACGAAGCCTGCACTTTGACGACATTCGGTGCACGCCTGCCCTATCACGCACCAGCCGCGCTGGCCGATGACGATGTGCCCTGCGTCTGCCTGCGTATCCCCACCGGCGGCGGCAAAACCCTCATCGGCGGCTATGCCATCGACCGCGTCAAACGCGCGCTGCTGCCGGTGGCGCACTGCCTGACCGTCTGGCTGGTGCCCACCGACGCCATCCGCACGCAGACGCTGCGCGCGCTGCGGACCCCAGGCGAACTGCTGCACGACCAACTGCGCGACGTGCTGGGCGATGTGACCGTGCTGGACATCGACGAAGCCCTGTACCTGCAGCCATCGGTGCTGGACAGCAGCGACACGATTCTGGTCGCCACCATGCAATCGTTCAAACAGGAAGACACCGGCCGGCTATCCGTATACAAACCCAACGGCGCGCTGATGCCACATTTTCGCGGCATCGACGACACCGGTTATTCACTGGTGGACGCGCTGCGCCTGCGGCGGCCGTTCGTGATCGTGGACGAAGCCCACAACCAGGGCACGTCGCTGGCGTTCGACACTTTGGCGCGGCTTGCGCCCTGCGCGGTGCTGGAACTGACCGCGACCCCGGACCGCAGCCAACAGCCGTCCAACGTGCTGGTGTCGGTGTCGGCGTCCACGCTGCAGAACGAGGACATGATCAAGCTGCCGGTGGACATGGCCACCCACGGCGACTGGCGCATCGCGCTGCGCGAGGCCATCGCCTGTCTGGACCGGCTGCAGCACGCGGCGGATGCCGAACGCATATCAACTGGCGAATACATCCGACCGGTGATGCTGCTGCAGGCCGAACGCCGCAATGAAGCGCAGGACAGCTTCACCGCCGAGCGCGTGAAGCAGGCGTTGATCGATGATTTCGGTGTCGCCAAGAATGCCATCGCCATTTCCACCGGCACACTGGATGAATTGGGCAGCACGCCGGTGTCCGACCCCGACTGCACGCTGCGCTTCATCATCACTGTCGACAAGCTGCGCGAAGGCTGGGACTGCCCGTTCGCCTACGTGCTGATGAGCTTCCGCGCCAGCGCCACCAACACCGCGCTGGAGCAGATTCTGGGCCGGGTGCTGCGCATGCCGCGCGCGCAGCGCAAGCGCGAGGACGCATTGAACAAGGCATACGCGTTCGCGGTGTCCGACCGCATCGCCGAGGTGGCGCGCAGCCTGCGCGACGGCCTGGTGCAGGCGGGTTTCGAGCGCCAGGATGCGAACGACCTGATCCGCGTCGCCGACCCGCAGAAGCAAGACGACCTACTGCGTGAGCGCGATACCGTCAGCGTGCCGCTGCCGGTGGAAAACGAGCGCGTGATCACCCCGGATTTCACCGGCATTGCCGACGCCACCCGCAAGCGCATCGAACAGAAGCTGGACGTGTCGCCGGAAACCGGCAGCATGACCCTGCGCGGCGTGTGGAACCGCAACGAGCAGCAGGCGCTGAAAGCCGCATTCCAGTCGCCCGCCGCCAAGGATGCCATCGACACAGCCTTCAGCCGGCTTGCGCAGCCAGAGCCGTCGCCGGAGACGCCTTCCGAACGCGGTGAGCGTTTCGCACTGCCGCTGCTGGCGTGGAACCAGGACGATTGGCTGTCGGATCTCGGCGAATCGCCGCTGCTGGAAGGCGGTCTGCCGCTGGATCGCGCCAACGGCCTGCTGTCTGAAACCGAATTCGCCCGCAACACCGAAACGCTGCAGCGTGCGCGGCTGGATCTTGGCGCCGCTGGAAAACTCAAGCTCGATCCGTTGGACAAACTCGACGTGCAGATGGGCCTGTTCGGCATACGCGAAAGCGCCAACCCGCACGATCTGCTTTGGTGGCTGGAACGCCAGCTGAGCCGGCCCGATATCGACCCTGACGATTTCGTGGCCTGGCTGTCGGCTGCGATCCGGCATCTGTTGGAAGAACGCGGTTTCGCTATCGATGAACTCGCTTATCGCAAGGCCCGACTGCGCGATGCGCTGGCCGAACGCCTGGCACAGGCGCGACGCGGCGCTGGCATGCAACGCTTTCTGGCGCTGCTGCAGGACGAAACCAAAATCAGTGCCGACGACCGGTTGCAGTGCGTGTTCACCCACGGCCGCTACGCTTGGGACTATCAGTACAGCGGCTTCGTCACCTTGCAAAAGCATTTCTTCCCGCAGATCGGCAATCTCAAAGCGCAAGGCGAAGAGTTCGACTGCGCGCACTACATCGCCAATGAACTCCCCGGCGTACGCGACTGGATCCGCAACGTCGAGCGCAAACCCGGCGCTTTCTCACTACCGACATCGCGCTATCGTTTCTACCCAGACTTTCTATGTCGTATGGACAACGATCACATCCTGATCGTCGAATACAAAGGCGCCGATCGGTACGACCAGCCAGAGCAGGTCGAGAAGCGCCTGATCGGAGAACTCTGGGCACGCCGCGCCGGAGAGCGCTTCCATTTCGTCATGCCCAAGCAACGCGACTTCAGTTCGATACGCGCTGCATTGGTGCCTCGCTAGAATCCCGCCATGCTCAAAATCGACACCCACGCCCACTACCTGCCCCGCGACTGGCCCGATCTCGCGGCCAAGTACGGCGATATCCGCTTTCCGGTGATCCACCACGGCGACGATGGGCGTGCGCGGATCTACAAGGACGGCAAGTTCTTCCGCGAGATCTGGCCGAAGACCTGGGACCCGCAGCTGCGCATCGAAGAATTCGCGCATTTCGGCGTGCAGGTGCAGGTGCTGAGCACGGTGCCGGTGATGTTCAGCTACTGGGCGAAACCGCACCACGCCCACGACCTGCATCAGGCCTTGAACGATCACATGGCAGAAGCGGTGCGCGACTACCCGCGCCACTACGCGGGTATCGGCACCGTGCCGATGCAGTCGCCGCGTCTGGCGATCCAGGAGCTGGAGCGCTGCGTCGATCAGCTCGGGCTGCAGGGCGTCCAGATCGGTTCGCACGTCAACGACTGGAATCTGGACGCGCCGGAATTGTTCGATGTCTTCCAGGCAGCCAGCGAACTCGGCGCCGCGATCCTCGTGCATCCGTGGGACATGATGGGCAGCGAGTCGATGCCGAAATACTGGCTGCCGTGGCTGGTCGGCATGCCGGCGGAGCAGTCGCGCGCGGCCTGCTGTCTGGTGTTCGGCGGCGTGCTGGAGCGTTTGCCGGATCTCAAGATCTGTCTCGCCCACGGCGGCGGCAGTTTCCCGTACACCATCGGCCGCATCGAGCACGGCTTCAAGATGCGCCCGGATCTGGTCGCGACCGACAATTTCCGCAACCCGCGCGAATATCTGTCGCGGCTGTATTTCGATTCGTGGGTGGCCGATCCGCGTGCGCTGGAATATCTGATCGACACCTGCGGCACGGAGCGGATCATGCTCGGCACCGACTATCCGTTTCCGCTCGGCGAACAGGAACCTGGCGCCGGTATCGCTGCGCTGAATCTGCCCGAAGCAGAAGAGGCAAGGCTGTATCACGGCACCGCACTGGAATGGCTGGGGCTGCCGATATCGAGGTTCGCATGACGCGTGGCACATCCACGGATTTCATAGGGTGCGCCCGTGGCGCACCATTGCCGAAGTCGCTGTTCAAAGAGCGGTGCGCCCGCGCCGCACCAGTGCCGAAGTCGCAGCTCAAAGAGCGGTGCGCCACGGGCGCACCCTATGCGGGGTTCGCATGAGCGGCGCACCGATGAGCGACGAATACGCACTGCAAATGGATGCCAGCGATCCGCTGCGTGCGCTCCGCGACGATTTCCACATGCCTCGTCATGGCGACACCGAGATGGCGTACTTCTGCGGCAACTCGCTGGGGCTGCAGCCGAAAGGCGCGCGTGCCTATGTCGACGAAGTGATGGACAAATGGGCGCGCGACGCAGTCGAAGGGCATTTCCTCGAACCCGCACCGTGGATGCCGTATCACGCCTTGGTCCGCGACGCGCTCGCGGGTGTGGTCGGCGCGCAGCCTGCGGAAGTGGTGGCGATGAATTCGCTCACCGCAAACCTGCATTTGATGATGGTCAGCTTCTACCAGCCCACCATCGAGCGCACCGCGATCCTGATCGAAGCCGGCGCGTTTCCTTCAGACCGCCACGCGGTGGAATCGCAGCTGAAATATCGCGGACTGCCGGCAAAGCATTGCCTGATCGAAGTGGAGCCGGACCAGGCCGACGGCACCGGCTCCAACAACATGATTTCGATGGCCGCGATCGAACGCGCCATCGCCGAACACGGCAAACGTCTTGCGCTGATCCTGTGGCCCGGCGTGCAATACCGCACCGGCCAGGCCTTCGATCTGAAGGAGATCGCACGACTCGGCCACGCCGCCGGCGCGGTGGTCGGTTTCGATCTGGCGCATGCGGTCGGCAATCTGCCGCTGCAGCTGCACGACAGCGGCGCCGATTTCGCGGTTTGGTGCCACTACAAATACATGAATGCCGGGCCCGGCGCGGTCGGCGGCTGTTTCGTGCACGAACGCCATGCGCGCAGCGAACGTCCCCGCTTCGCCGGATGGTGGGGGCACGATCAGAGCACGCGCTTCAGGATGGCCCCTGAATTCGTGCCGACCCCCGGCGCGGACGGTTGGCAGCTCAGCAATCCGCCGATCCTCGGCCTGGCGCCACTGCGCGCATCGCTGGATCTGTTCGCGCGCGCCGGCATGCCCGCGCTGCGCGCGAAGTCGGAACAGCTGACCGGCTATCTGCAGCAGCTGATCCATGCTCATCTGTCCGACACGCTGCAGATCGTCACCCCCGTCGATGCCGCGCAGCGCGGCTGCCAACTGTCGCTGCGCGTGGCCGGTGGTCGCGATCGGGGCCGCGCACTGTTCGAACATCTCGGCGCTCAGGGCGTACTCGGCGACTGGCGCGAGCCGGACGTGATCCGCATCTCGCCGGCACCGCTGTACAACACATTCGCCGACGTGCTGCGATTCGCGCGCGCGGTGCAGGAGTGGCAGGCATGACCGACAACGAACGCTCCGCAGCCAAGCCGCGTCACCTCACCATCGTCGGCGCGGGCCTTGCGGGTCCGCTGCTCGCGACCCTGCTGGCGCGCGATGGTTGGCAGGTCGACCTGTTCGAGCGTCGCGGCGATCCGCGCCTGCACGGCTATGCCGGTGGCCGATCGATCAATCTCGCGCTGGCCGAACGCGGCCTCAATGCGCTGCGCAGCGCGGGCGTCGACGACGACGTTCTGAAGCAGGCGGTGATGATGCGTGGACGGATGGTGCATTTCGCCGACGGCCGCCAGCAGCTGCAGCGCTACGGCAAGGACGACAGCGAAGTGATCTGGTCGATCAGCCGCGGCGATCTGAATATCGTGCTGTTGAACGCCGCCGAAGCCGCAGGCGTGCGCCTGCACTTCGACCGTGGTCTGGACAAGGTCGACTTCGACAGCCGCATCGCGCATTTCGTCGGCGAAGGACAGCGCATCGCCCATCGTTTCCAGGCGCTGATCGGCTGCGACGGCGCAGGATCGCAGCTGCGCGCGGCAATGCAGACCGTGGTCGACATGGGCGAACGTATCGAAGTCATGCCGCACAGTTACAAGGAACTGGAGATTCCGCCCGGCTTCGACGGCGATTTCCAGCTCGAAGCCAACGCGCTGCATATCTGGCCGCGCGGCGATTACATGTGCATCGCATTGCCGAACGACGAACGCACCTTCACCGTGACCCTGTTCATGCCCAACCACGGCAAGGCCAGCTTTGCGACGGTCGCCGACGGCGAGGATGCGCAGGCGCTGTTCGCGCGCGATTTCGCCGACACGGTGCCGCTGATTCCGAAACTCGCGCACGA
>JANLSB010000861.1:0-3660 GCA_031362125.1 Lysobacterales bacterium
GGCGTGCCCAAGACCATCGACAACGACCTGGCCGTGACCGACTGCTGCCCGGGCTTCGGCTCCGCAGCCAAGTACACGGCGGTCTCGGTGCGCGAAGCGGCGCTGGACGTGGCGGCGATGGCGGACACCTCGACCAAGGTCTTCGTCTACGAGGCCATGGGCCGCCACGCCGGCTGGCTGGCCGCCGCCGCCGGCCTCGCCGGTCACGGTCCGGATGAAGCCCCGCATCTGATCCTGTTCCCCGAGCGGGCCTACGACGAGGCCGATTTTCTGGCCAACGTGAAAAAGATCGTGGCCAGGGTCGGCTACTGCGTGGTGGTGGCGTCGGAAGGCATCCGTACCGCCGACGGCACTTTCGTCGCCGACGCCGGCGGCGGCAAGGACGCGTTCGGCCACACCCAGCTCGGCGGCGTCGCCTCGTATCTGGCCGGCAAGGTCAAGGACGAACTCGGCTTCAAGGTCCACTGGACCCTGCCCGACTACCTGCAGCGCTCGGCCCGTCACATCGCTTCGAAGACCGACCTCGACCAGGCCATGGCCGTCGGCAAGGCCGCCGTGCAGTTCGCGCTGAAAGGTCTGAATGCGACGATGCCGGTGATCAAGCGCACTTCGAATGCGCCTTATCGCTGGAAGATCGAAGCGGCACCGCTGGAGAAAGTCGCCAATCACGAGAAGGTCATGCCAGCGAACTTCCTGCGCAAGGACGGCTACGGCATCACCGCCGCCGCCCGCGCCTACCTGGAACCGCTGATTCGCGGCGAGTCGCCGCCGCCATATGGCCGCGATGGCATTCCGAAATACGTGACGCTGAAGAACGTGGCGGTGAAGAAGAAGCTGCCGGTGTGGGAGGGCTGACCCTCAAAAACAACCATCATCCCGAACAGCGGGCTTGTCATCCCGAACGCATGTGGGGGATCTGTCTTTGCGCCTCGAACCGACAACGAACACATCCCTCTTCAGGCTTCCGAACCGGAGCGGGCCTTACTAACAGTTTGTTGAATCAATCGCTTACTCGCATGCTTCGCCGACGCAACCGTCCATGGCTGCATTACCAGGCTGCTGAAAACCTGCCCTCGGAGGTATTTCAGCAGCCTACTAAAGCCCGCCACCGACCATCCCCACTGCTGTTGCCATCGCAATCGACGCTGCCTATCGCCTGCGGGCAGTGCTGCCATGCGTCAACGCCGCCGCTGTCTCCGTTGCGCAGACTCTGATATGTTCGGCGCGCAGGCACAGGGAACAGGGAGCGGCGCGTGCGCAAGCAGACGGCAAATCCGGAGTTGCAGAACAATCTGCAAACATGGATCAAAGAACTCGACCAACGGCCGTCCGATAGCGGCACAGCTGTCGAATACCGCTGCACGCTGGTTACGCCGATGTACGGCGGTGGCGTGCAGGCCGGGATTGTCGACCAGGCCATGCCGATTCGTGCGACGAGCATTCGTGGGCAACTTCGGCACTGGTGGCGGTTCCTGTATCAACAACGATACAACGCGGAACATCCTGACCAACCCATTTCCTCTGCGGAATTGTTCGCTGCGGAGCGCGCGATTTGGGGCGGGCTGGGCAAGGCATCGCGCGTGGATGCGGATGATGACGCCTTGGCTAAGAGCAGGGTGGTGGTGCGGGTGGTTGCTCGCAACGGAAAGGCCGTCGAACTGCTGCAGACACAAACCAAATCACTGAACGCAAACGGCAAAATCGCATTCCACTGGACCAGGACGCACCACGATGGTGCGCGCTACGCGCTGTTTCCAGCACAAGGCCAAACCGATCTGTCGAAGCTCAATGTCTTAAAGGACCCGGCGGAACTACTGCAGAGCAACTTTGTTTTTCATCTTCACGTTGCCCTCAAGGCAAAGCCCGACGATAACTCCGCCCAGGACAGGGTTGACGATTCCGCCCGGAACAGCATTGATAATTCCACTTGGAACAGCGTTCTGGAAGCAGTCCAATGGTGGGCGCACTTCGGTGGGGTAGGAGCGCGCACGCGGCGTGGCTTGGGCGCAGTCCAGGTACGAGACAGCAGCGGCAACCTGCTGCCGATGCCCACTGAGGCAGAAGTCGCTGCCGTGGGCTGTGCACTCACGCTCGTACGCTACGGCGACGGTGGCAATCCATTGCCCGCTTGGGAAGCAGTAGTCGAGTGTTTGCGGCAGCTGCGACAGGGAGTCGGCATCGCGCGCAAACCGGGCCCGCCCAAGGGCACCCCACCACGCCCCACCCCCGGGCGGAGTTACTGGCCTGAACCCGACAGCATTCGCAGGTTGACCGGTCAGTATGCGCGTACGCATGCGCCTGATCCACACAAGCCGACTGCATTCCCACGGGCGATGTTCGGATTGCCGATCATCACCCATTTCATCAAGGATGGCGGGCAGCACACCGACCACGACCCGCAGGACACCGAGTTGCTGCCGAAGCCGCCTGGTGCCGATCAGCCTGCCACCCGACTGGCCTCGCCACTCTTGCTGAGGCCAATGTGCCGTGATGATGTTTGGTACGCAGGCGCGTTGCTACTGCCTCTGGACGCCGTGCGTAGCATGGGTCTGGTGTTACATAAGAAGAATAGGGAGAAAAGTGTAGTCGCCCGTCTCGACGCACATGAATGGTGGGGGCGTGCATTTGCTGCGCAATTCGATCTGCTGAAAGGACATGCTGATCCGATCGCGGCGTATCTTGGTCGTCTTCGAGCTGGCGGTATGCCTGCGGATGCGCTGGCGGATGCACCTTTGGCACCCAATCCGGCAATAAACGAAGAACTCACGCTGCATCGTCCAAGACTCAAACGGAACAACGCCAATGGAAGTCTGACGATCGAACCGCGCGACGGGCAAAGACCAATCGTCTTGATCGGACCGGAAGCGCAACGGTGTTTCGATGCTCTCAGCGCGTCTGCGCAAAGGCACCTCCGCGAATCGCGCTACCCCCCGTTCAACCGTCTGACCATCATTGTGGCCGGCATCCGGTTTGTCAGCCTTGAGGAGTACCCGCAATGAGCCGCTGGCTGGTGCAGATGTCGTTTGGCCCGGTACAGAGCTTCATTTCCTCCGCACGGCGTAGTCGGGACCTTTGGGCAGGCAGCCGCTTGCTGTCTGAAATCGTGCGCGGCGGCGCGCAGAGTCTCCTGCATTTGTCGAAGGGGAGCGGACACAGCCCGTTGATCTACCCGACAGCCCAGGCGGTGGAGCTCACGGAGGGAGTGTCGGCGGGCAATCTGTCCAACGAAGTGCTGGCAGTGATCGAAGCGGCGGATGAGGACGCCCTGCGACAGATCGTTCTGCACGCCCAGGAAGCAGGGCAATCTGTCCTGCATGACATTTCGACCGCTGAGCAAGCAAAGTGGCGGGCGGCGCTGGGGAACGCTTGGCTCCGCGGCACGCTCTGGGACGCCCAAGTGGCGCAGGCTTTTGTCTTCAGTGCAGCTTGGGTCAAGCATGACGATACGGCTTATTCCTCTCAGATCAAAGCATTGAAGCGGATCATGGCGGCCCGCAAGGGGTCGGCCATGTTTGCGCCACACTCGCTTCCGGAGAGCTTGGCGAACGAGGGCATCCCGAAGTCCTGGCTCGACGGCATCAATGAATCCGTGCTGCCGGAAAAAAATACGGGTGCCGTTGACCGCTTCGATCTTGGCGAAGACGAGCAACTGGATGCGCT
>JANLSB010000022.1:0-3929 GCA_031362125.1 Lysobacterales bacterium
GCATGTGACTGATCTGCTTCATCTCGCCCATCGGCGAGGTGATGGCCGATTCCGTGGACAGCAGCAGACCATCTTCTTTGCCGTAGCAGTCGGCCGTTTCGCGACCTGATGTCCACTTGATCTCGACGCGATAGCATGGACGGCCTTCGGATTCAGACAATGCGACCGTGTTGGCCGATGCGATCACACTGGGGTCGCGCAGGGCGATCTTGGTGTCGCTCTGTTCGAGCATCTGTTCGCGCTCCTTGCCTTCGAGCAGGCGCGGCCCATTCATCGGGTCCATCGACCACGTAACGCTGCCGCTGTAGCCGGTACGGAAATCACCGGCGCCGGGAATCGCCATCAGCGAGGCCCGATCGCTGCCGCGCCCGTACATCGTCATCTCCAGCTTCATGCCGTTCTCGACGATTTCTATCAGGATTTTTGCGGTGCCGTCCGAGCTTTTCGCGTAGGCTTCGCGGCCGCCGACGGCGGTGATGTGGGCGTCGATCAGGCTGCGCGCCGACGGCAGTTCGACAGCGGACGATTCGGCGGCATGTGCCAGCGGGGCGAGCGACAGCGCCAGACCGGCGGCCAGGGCGGTGCGGTGGATCAGTGTCATGTGCGACTCCGGAGTGGTGAGGGTAGAGCAGGAAGGAGGATAAGGCAGCAGGTCACGGCGAGGAGCCGATCCAGGCGAGCGCGGCTTCCAGGGCGTTGTCGCGGCCGGCGCGCAGCGCTTCGGCGGTCGGCGCGCTGGGTGTATCGGGGATTACGCCGACCCCTTCGATGCGGCGGCCGTTGGCGTCAACGAAATCTGCGATCGGGTACATCAGGCGGTCGCCCGACGGCAGCGGTGCGACGCCGGCGGGCAGCGCCATGCCGGCGCTGGTGTCGCCGAAGATCCGGGCGCGGCCGAGCGTCTGCATGCTGGCGGGGAAGATATCGGAGCAACTGATGGATGCGCGATCGGTCAGGATCGCGAGCGGGCCCGAGAAGCGGCGCACGTCCCGTCCGTCGTCGGTGACGACGCGCGGAAGCGCGGCGAGTTTGAGGTCGCCGCCGGAGGTGATGAGCGTGCCGAGCGACACTGTCTTGTCGAAAAACAGACCGCCGACCGCACTCATCGACAACATCAGCCCGCCGGAATTGCCACGCAGATCGATCACGACGCCGCTGCAGCCGCCATCCTTGCGCAGCACTTCCACGAACTGATCGTAGACCGGCATCGCCCATTGGCTGTATTCGACATACAGCACGCAGCCATCGCTCGCAGTCGGCAGCTTGCGGTGGCTGAAACGCAGCGGCATCGGCGGCAGCCCGGGGATGGTGATGGTCTGCACGTCCGGGTTGACGATCGCAGTCATCGACATCGTGCGCGCGTCGCCGTTCAGGTCGCGCAGCCGAAGCGGGATTTCGGCACCGGGTTGCACCTCATCGACCAGATCGTTCGCGCGCAGCTGGAATATGCTCGCGCTGCGGCGTGCGGCGTCCGGTGGGGCGCTCGCCAAGGCCGACAATGCGGAGGTGGCGTCGAAATCGCCTATACCCTCGACCTGCCAGCCGGGGCGGACGCCGGCGCGATGTGCGGGGAATCCATTGATCACCTGCTCGACCAGCAACTTGCCGTCGACGATGCTCAGACGTAGGCCGAGTTCGCCGTTTCCGACCGGGGCTGCCTTGCCGGGCTGTGGCATCGCTTCCGCAGGAATCAGCACCAGATGCGACGCCTGCAGATCTTGCAGCAGTTCGTTGATTTCCTTGCGAATTGCGACGATGTCCTTCGCACCCTCGATCTCGGGCTGATGCTTCGCTTTCAATGCGCTCCAGTCCAGACCTTCCTGTTTGCCCTTGAAGCCGCTGTTCTGCAGCCGTTCCCAGAGCACGGCAAAGGTGTCCTTGGCGCGCAGCTCATCGGCGTGCGCCGACAAAGGGCTCAGCACCGCGAGCGAAAGGCAGAGCGACAACAGTGATTTTGCTACGGGTTTCATGATCGAACGGTTCCTGACAGTGGGGTGGAAGCAGTCCGGGGGATGCGCTTCCCGCTTGCTTGTGAACAGGACGGATGCTCCCGACGAATGTGACCGGCCCGTATCGACACCCCGAATCGGCATTCCACGCCACCGGATCAGTGCGTCGCCAACTGCCAGGCCTGGCGCGCGATCAACGCCAACACGATGACCAGAAAGACTGCGCGCACGAACCCCTGTCCGCGTCTGATCGCAAGATGGCTGCCGATATAGCTGCCGATGACGTTGCCGATGATCAGCGGCACGGCCAGCGTCCAGATCACGAAGCCGCTGAGCATCAGCACCGTCCATGAGCTCAGATCGGCGGCGACGTTGGTGGTCTTCGATACTGCAGATGATTTCAGGAAATCCAAGCCGAGAAAGCTGACGAAAGCGAACACCATGATCGTGCCGGTGCCCGGGCCGATCAGACCGTTGTAGAAACCGGTGACGGTGCCGATGCAGGCTGCGGCGATGGCTTCGTGCCTTGGATGGAACCTGCGGTCTTCGAGCAGGCCGAGATCCTTGCGCAACACGGTATAAATCGCGAGCACGACGCAGATCGCGAGTACCGTCCACTTCAGCACCTCCGGGTCGATGCGTTTGGCCAATTGCACGCCGCAGGCGGATGCGCTGAGCGCGGCGATACAGGCGGGCATCAGAATGCGGCGCTCGACGCGGATCCGCCGAAGATAATTCCACGCGGCTACGCTGGTGCCGAAGATCGAACTGGTGCGCTGCGTGCCGATGGCCTGCAGGATATGCAGCCCCGGGTGCAGGTTCAGCATCGCCGGGGTCAGCACCAGCCCGCCGCCGCCGACGATGCTGTCGATCAGGCCGGCAGCGAATCCGGCGAGAGCGGTCAGCAGCCAGAGGCGGTGATCGATCTCCATGCGTGCTGTTCGACCGGGGTTCCGAGCCGGGTCAGGTCGTCGACGCGACCGATCGCGTCGAGCGCCGACGCTTGACCACGTCGCGCGCCAATACCCAGACGATCACGAGATTGAGCACTACCACGACCAGAGGGATCCAGCCCGGTCGTGTCACCAGCGCATAGAACTCGAATGGCAAATAGACAGCGGCGGCGATGCACCCCAACCACGAGGCCCAAGCTTTCGCGCGCCAGAGGCCCCAGGCTTCGATCAGATGCAGGACGCCGTAAGCGCCGACGACCGCTGCGGCCCAGTGCACCGACTGCGGATTGACCTTCTGCACGAACACCGACAGCGCACTGTGCTGCGCATCGAACTGGAACAGCTCAATCAATCGATGAATGAACTTCCGGATCGGTTCCGGGCCCAGCACCTCCAGCCCGCTGGCGGTCATCAGCGCGAGTGCGCTTTTGACCAGTTCGATCAATGCGATGACATGGAGACCCGGATGCGCGCGTGGGCTGGGGTTATACGGCGCATCCGGTCGCATGGCGTCGACTTTAAGCGGCGCGTGAGGCGCGTTTGCGGTCGGTCTCGGTACGCTGCTTCTTGCGCAGGCGGATCGCCTTGGGCGTGATTTCCACCAGCTCGTCGTCGTCGATGAATTCCAGCGCCTGTTCCAGCGAAAACTTGATCGCCGGGATCAGACCTTCGTCGTCGTCCTTGCCGGAGGCGCGGAAGTTGGTCAGCTGCTTGCCGCGCAGCGCATTGACGGTGAGATCGTTGTCCTTGGAGTGGATACCGACGATCTGGCCTTCGTAGATTTCGTCGCCCGGCTCGATGAACAGCCGGCCGCGTTCCTGCATCGCATACTGCGCGTACGCCGGCGTCGGACCCTGTCCGTTGCTGATCATCACGCCGTTCTGGCGCTTGCCGATCGAGCCTTCGGCTTTCGCCGCGTAGTGCTCGAACACATGGAACAGCAGGCCGGTACCGGCGGTGATCGTGCGGAATTCGGTCTGGAAGCCGATCAGGCCGCGTGCCGGAATCAGGTACTCGAGACGCACGC
>JANLSB010000023.1:0-2758 GCA_031362125.1 Lysobacterales bacterium
CTGCACGCCCTGGCTGCCGGTATCGCCGGGAGGGCCTGGTGGGCCCGGCACCGGCACCGGCACCGGTACGGCGACGGGCGTCGCCGGCACCGTCACCACGGCAGGCTGCTGCTCACATGCGGCAACGGAAATGGAAAGCAACAGGATCGATATCATCATGTGGCGCTTCATGGTGTTTATTCCTCGATATTGGTACGCGAATACGGGGTGTATGCGATGCGACGAAGACCGCTTGAACGACATCGCAACGAATGAAGGGTTGGTGTCGGCAAACATAGACTCATGGCGGGCCTTCGTTCTGTGCGATTGCCAACATAGGCGGTTTTTCTGCGCTGTCATGCCGAATTTTGACGACCTGCGTTCAGCTTTGCCCCAGAGATGCAACCGACTCGACCCTGACTTGATCGCCACTGCGATGCACGAATGACTGGCTGCACTGCGTTCACCGCCAGCCTACGCAATCTCCTCGCGCCCGTCGCGCGCATGCCGGAATTTCGACAAGGCCTTGTAGATCTTGATGCGGGCGCGGTTCAAGCCGCCGATGGGGACGTGCGCGGGCAAGGCATGGCCGGGTGAGAACATCAGCGATTCAGCCAGCGCGTCGCGCTGTGCGGAACGGAAGCGCTGTTTGGGAATGCGCAGGGTCGCCACCTTCACGAACGGCGAAACGGTTTCGTCCCAGCGCGGGGCCGCGTCTTCGATCGGCATGCCGTCCTGATGCAGCTGTACGCAGAAGTCGAAGCTGGCCTCGTGCGTTTTCAGATGCTCCTGCATCGCATCGGTGAGGTACGACTCGCCCGGCGTTTTCGGCATCCGGCTGCGGTGACGCGAGGTGGGAATCAGCGAATACTTCACCGCGCGGCCCTTGCCGAAGCGGTAGGGCGTGGTGCTCCAATATCGGATGTCCAGCGGCGAGGTCGGACGGATGCGCAGCGCGACCAAGCCAAACAGTGCGCGCGCGTGCCCACCCAGTACGCATTTGGCGGCGAAAAGCAGCGGCGAGCTTTCGATGGTGTAGTACACCGCATCCCGGAACAGCGCGATGGTGCCGAGCGGCATCACCGGCGTGCTCAGCAGCACGAAATCCTGGCCCAGCGGCGTTTCGTCCCTGCGCTTGTTGCGCGGTGCCATCAGTTTGATCGCGAAACCACGCGCATCGCCGATGGCGTCGGACTGCAGCTTGCCGCTTGAGTTGGAGGTACGTATCCAGCAGTCATGACTCTGCGGCTTGGCGAACAGGCCGACGCGCAGATGCTTCGGCAGATCGGCCTCCACTTCCAGGCGACCGCGAAGTAGGCCGGTGGTTTTTGGATGCGCATCGCGACGGGTCTGGCCGGCGTCGTAGTCGCGGGCCATCTTGCGGCGCAGGATATCGATCATTTCCGCGGTCATCGCCGCTTCGCCGGGTTCGCGCGTTTCGAGGCTTGTCGACATAAGTGCAGGCGGCGCGCGCTTTCGCGCAGTGCGGCCGCGTCTCCTCTGTGGGCTTGATGTGAAGCATGATCCTACACGGACTGCGGCGACAGTCAGAACCAGGCTGATCATTTCGACTCCACTCCGCTTTCGATCGGCGTTGATGCACGAAAGATCGTGCATTTCGCACACGATGAAAAACAGCTGACGTGGTCTACCTCATTTCATGGCTGCTGGCGAAAACATGTCGATACTCTCCCCTCCCCCTTGCAGGACACTCCCATGAACCATTCGACCGATAGTGTTTTCGTGCGTGCCCTTCCGCGCCACGCACTGCTGGGCGCCGGGCTGATCGCGGCACTGGCCGTTGCCGGCTTCGCCACTGCGCAGGACGCCATCACCGAGGCGCAGGTCAACTCGGTGCTCGAATCGAAGGGCTACACGAAGATTCACGATGTGAGGTTCAAGGACGGCGCCTGGAAAGCCGATGCACGCAGCGCCGATGGCAACCGCGTCGATGTGCGTGTGGACGCAGCAACCGGCAAGGTTTATCCGGACACCCAGGTCGCGAACCTCAGTAAGGCGGATGTCGAGGCCAAGCTTGCTGTTGCGGGCTATGTCGATGTCCACGACCTGCACTTTCGCAACGGCGTATGGGAAGCGGAAGCCGAAAACGAGGGCGGCCAGGACTTCGAGCTGCGCATTGATGCCGCGACAGGCGACATCATCGGCAAGCGCAAGGATTGATGCGTAAGAACTGCAAAGGCTGGGTCGACGATCCAGCCTCGTCGCTGCGGCGCTGTTTATCCAGGTAGCCGTGGGATGCGTTTGCGGAAACAGCGAGCACCGCAGAAGCGGGGCTCGTCGTGTTGCCGCGCGCGCGAATCAGTGATTGAGAATGATGTCCGCGATGATGCCGGTGGCGACCGCGATCAGGATGTATTTGCCCTCATCGGTGCGGACCCAGCGATGACCGCGCGGCGGCGGAGCCAAGTGATAGACACGATAGTCCTGGACGTAGTATTCGCGTTCCAGATAGACCACCGGAATATGCCCGCCGCGATGCATATCGTATTTCTTATGCCGTTTTTCCTGCTTGCCGTGCGAATCCCCGTGATGCTTGTCGTGACCATATCCACGCCCATGATCGCGTCCATGGTCGTCGGCCAGCGCCGGGGTCGTGCTCAGAAAAACGAGCGAAATGGCCAGCAGCAATCGTTTCATGACGCTCTCTCAGACAATGCGAAGAAGAGCCGATGCTACTCGCTCGACCGCAGATCGAATCGCTTTACGCTTGCGCGCTTCAGGCGCCGTTGTGTTCGACCGCAACATCGAGCTTCACGAC
>JANLSB010000024.1:0-4705 GCA_031362125.1 Lysobacterales bacterium
CGCTCTTCGACGCCGACCCGGCGGCCGACGCCACACCACCACCGGTGCCCGCAACGGAAACACTGCCTGTGGACGAGACGGGTGGGGACGACACTGCTTCGGCGTCGATCGAAAACAGCATCCCCGACTCACCCGCCGGCGGGACAGCACCACAACAGAACGAACTGGCGATGCTGCCTGTGCCCACGGCGCCCGCCGCGCCGCCGCCGCGCGGCCGCCGGCCCTGGTGGGCCGGCCTGCTGGGCAAGGTGCTGGAGCCCTGGATCGAGCTGCGGATCGAGCCGCTGCCCGAGGCGCTGGCCGACGACCCGCGCCCGATCTGCTACGTGCTGGAAGACTACGGGCTGTCGAATGCGCTGATTCTCGACCGCGCCTGCCACGAAGCCGGCCTGCCCTCGGGGCTGCGGCCGCTGGCCGGCGACCCGCTCAAGCGCAAACGCGCCTACGTCGCGCTGTCGCGGCGCAACGCCGGCAGCACGCTGGGCAAGGCCGCCGACATGGCCGTCGACATGGCCGTCGACATCGCCACCGGCAAGCCGCCGAAGATGGCGCGCCCTGCGCGGCGCCATTCGGAAGCGCTGGCGCGGCTGCTGGAAGCGCATCGCGCCGATCCGACGCTCGATGTGCAGCTGGTGCCGGTGTCGATCTTCGTCGGTCGCGCACCCGACCGGAACAATGGCTGGTTCTCGGTTTTATTCTCGGAAAACTGGACCCTGGTCGGCCGCTTCCGCCGGCTGCTGGCGATTCTGCTCAATGGCCGCGACACGCTGGTGCAGTTCTCCGCACCGGTGGCGGTGCGTGGGGTGGTCGCCGAAGACCTGCCGCCCGAGCGCACCGTTCGCAAACTCTCGCGCGTGCTGCGTACCCACTTCAACCGTATCCGCGAAGCGGTGATCGGGCCGGATCTGTCGACGCGGCGGTTGCTGATCGACAAAGTCCTGACCGCCGAACCGGTGAAGCAGACCATCGCCGACACCGCGCGCCGCGAGAACAGCAAACCCGAAGACGCCTGGAAAAAGGCGCACGCCTACGCCTACGAGATCGCGGCCGACTATTCGCCGCCGGTGGTGCGCTCGGCCTCGTTCCTGCTGACCACGGTGTGGAACCGCATCTATCGCGGCGTGCTGGTGCACCACCTCGATTCGCTCAAACAGGCAGCGCCCGGCTATGAAGTGGTCTATGTGCCCTGCCATCGCAGCCACATGGACTATCTGCTGCTCAGCTATCTCCTCTACACCAAGGGCATCGTGCCGCCGCATATCGCCGCCGGCATCAATCTCAACCTGCCGGTGATCGGCACGGTGCTGCGCAAGGGCGGCGCATTCTTCCTGCGCCGCAGCTTCCGCGGCAACGCCCTGTATTCGTCGGTGTTCTCCGAATACGTCGCGCAGCTGGTCGCCGGCGGGTATTCGATCGAATACTTCATCGAAGGCGGGCGCTCGCGCACCGGTCGCCTGCTGCAGCCCAAGGGCGGCATGCTGGCGATGACCATCCGCGCCTATCTGCGCCAGCCGACGCGACCGGTATTGTTCCAGCCGGTCTACGTCGGCTACGAAAAGCTGATGGAGGGCAACAGCTATCTCGACGAGCTGTCGGGCAAAGCCAAGCAGAAGGAATCGGTCTGGCAGCTGCTGATGGGCATCCCCAAAGTGCTGCGCCAGAACTATGGCCAGGTGGTGGTCAATTTCGGCGAGCCGATCAAGCTTGCCGACATCCTCGCCGAACGTGCGCCCGACTGGGACGGCCAGCCGGTCGGCGAAGACGAGAAACCGCACTGGCTGGCGGATGCGATCGATACCCTCGCCGATCGCGTGCAGATCAACATCAACCGCGCCGCCGACGTGAACCCGATCAATCTGCTTGCGCTCGCGGTGCTGTCCACGCCCAAGCATGCGATGGGCGAAGCCGATCTGCTGGCGCAGATCGCACTGTCGAAAACATTGTTGGCCGAAGTGCCGTACTCCGATCGCATCACCGTCACCCCGCACACGCCAGCGCAGATCGTCGCCCACGGCGAAGAGATCAGCGTGCTCGCGCGCACCGCGCATCCGCTGGGCGACGTGCTGCACGTCGACGGCGACACCGCGATCCTGCTGAGCTACTTCCGCAACAACGTGCTGCACCTGTTTGTCGCCACCGCGTGGATCGCGTGCTGCTTCCAGCACAACCGCCGGATGAGCCGCAACACCCTGCTGCGCATCGGCCGCTCGCTGTACCCGTTCATGCAGGCCGAACTGTTCCTGCCGTGGGATGAGGACGGCTTCGCCGATCAACTCGAACGCACCATCGCCGTATTCATCCGCGAAGGCCTGTTGGAACAGGTCAGCGGCGACGACGGCGGCATTCTCGCGCGCAACGCCGGACAGTCCGACGAAGTGTTCCGCCTGCGAGCGCTCGGCCACCCGCTGCAGCAGGCGTTCGAGCGCTACTACATCGCGATCTCGGTGCTGGCGAAAAACGGCCCGGGCACCCTCGGCGCCGCCGAGCTGGAAAGCCTCTGCCACCTCGCCGCACAGCGCCTCAGTCTGCTCTATGCACCGGCCGCGCCGGAATTCTTCGACAAGACCCTGTTCCGCGGCTTCATCCAGAAACTGCGCGAACTGAAGCTGGTGTGGCCCGACGAAAACAGCAAGCTGCTCTTCGACCAGCGCCTCGACAACTGGGCCAAGGACGCCACCACCATCCTCGGCCGCGAACTGCGCCACACCATCGAGAAGGTGAGTCCCGAAGCAGTGAAGCCGGAAACGACCGGCACCGAACCATGACTCACCCCTGAGGGGAGTATTTCCGCCCACTCGGCGTCATCGCGCGAGCAGAAAACGAAGCGGAATCTCCACTCGGGCGCGCCACGCCGCTTCGTTGTGCTCGGCGCCTTCGAAGCGTCGCGTGATCCAGTTCTTTTCTTGGATGTAACCGCCTTCGCGCAGCACGGCGTCCATCTTCGCCTGATACGGCGGGTACTTCGCATCGAGCGTCGCCGTACCGTGATCGAAATACAGCCGATGCGTGCGCGGATCGGGCAGATGCGCGCCGAGCCAATCGATCACGCAGCCGTCGCATGCGGGCCAATGCGTGGACACCGCACCGACGCCGCCGAACACTTCGGGATACTGCGCCGCCGCGTACAGCGAGATCAGACCGCCCATGCTCGAGCCCATGATCGACGTGTCTTCGCGGCCCGGCAATGTGCGGTATTGCGCGTCCATGAAAGGCTTGAGTTCTTCGACCAGGAAACGCAGATAGTCGTTCGAGCGGATGTCTTCGGTCCGTCCGATGGGACGGCCGTCGATGCCGCTGCCGACCATCTCGGTGCGCACCGGCGCCTTCGGCATGTATTCGGCGAAGCGCAGCGGTGAGTTCCACACACCGACCACGATCGCCTCGCGGATCTCGCCCGCTTCGATCAGGCGGGTCATCGCGCCGTCGATATCCCAATCCACGCCGGTGTAGCTCAGCGCCGGGTCGAACAGATTCTGACCGTCGTGCATGTACAGCACCGGATAGCGCTTGTCCGGATCATTGCCATAGCCCGGCGGCAGCCAGACATCGACATCGCGTGCGGCGATGTCGCGCGACGGCACGCGCTGCCAGCTTTCGGTGGCGCCGGTCGCGTCCAGCGGCGGGGCATGCACGGCATACGCCCAGCGCAGGAACTGCGGCAGCATCTTTGCCCACGACGCCTGTGCGTGCTTGCCGCCGGAGAGGACGAACAGCGTCACGTCGGCGCGCGTGGCTTGCGCGGCGTGGTCGAGATTCACCGAGTGGCCAAGCTGGCGCAGGCCTTTGGCACGGGGCTCCGATTCGTCAACGACACGCCAGCCATCGATCAGATCGCGGGTGTCGTCGAGCACATCGATGACACCGTCAGCATCACGGTCGTCCGTTTCTTCGGCATCGCCGACCGCGAAGAAGAACCGGCTGCCGGCGTGATACGCGCCTGCCGCGATCATCGTCTGCGCGAGCCGGCTGGCCTGGATACCGGCAATCTCGTCGGGCTTCGGCGACAGCCACAGCGAAGGCGAGAACGCGCCGACATTGGCGAAGACCTCCGGATACTGCCAGCCGAGATTCAGCGCGTTCGCGCCGCCCAGCGACCAGCCGAGGATCGCGCGCGCGTCCGGGCGTGCGCGGGTCCGGTACTGCGCGTCGATGCTCGGCACCAGGCGCGTCGCGACCCACTCCGAATACGCATGCGCCTGTGTGCCGACGGCGCCGACGCGCAGCGGTGTGATCTGGCTGCGCTTGGCCGCGCGATCGGAAAAGCCATACACGCCCATGCGATCTTTCGGCATCTCGATCGCGACCGCGATCAGCGGCCGGATGTCGCCGCAGTCGATCAGCTCGTCGAGCGTCGTCTGCAGCAGGACGGCTTCGGCGTCCTGGCCGTCGTTGAGATACAGCACCGGGTAGCCGATCTGCGACAGCGGATCGTAACCGTCGGGCAAATGCACACGCACGCGCAGACCGTCGGGGGCCAGCCCGGGAACCGGAACCGTCATCGTCTCGATGCGGGCACGGTCGTTGCGCATTACCGGCTCCTGCGCGAACAGCGTGGATGCGGCGAACAGCGACAGCAGCATCGAGAGTGCCATACCGCTATGAAGACGACCGACTGTCATCGAGAGATTCTCCGGCGAAAGATCATGTCGGCGCCAGATTGCGGCGACAGGTGAAGAAACCGTTGAGGCTCAGGCGCCCCGCACGC
>JANLSB010000279.1:0-5592 GCA_031362125.1 Lysobacterales bacterium
ATTCGCGAAGGTGGCCGTACGGTCGGCGCCGGCGTCGTCGCCAAGATCATCAAGTGATGATTTGACCTGTGCGCGTGAAAACGCGCACAGGTCGGTCAAATCATCATCATCCTGAGCCAATCGAAGGATCTGCTGTTGATCTGCGGATTTCGCGCCAAACTCGGAATGACAAGCGAGGCGAGTCGGCGACGGCTCGCCGTCGCCGTCTAAGAAAACCGAACATTTCAGAAGCACATTTTTTAAATACACGCCAGTAGCTCAATTGGCAGAGCAGCGGTCTCCAAAACCGCAGGTTGGGGGTTCGAGTCCCTCCTGGCGTGCCACACCAGCGGAACGTTCCGTGAAGTTCCCGGTCGATCGACCGGCGGCTCGCGCGGTGCGCCGCAACAGGGCGACAAAGACTTGAACAGCAGAGTCGAACAATCGAAGTCCAGTGGATCTGCAGGCGATATCGTGAAGTACGCGCTTGCGCTGCTGCTCGTGGCGGCTGGCATATTCGCGTTCTACTGGTTCAACGGCCAATGGCCGGCCGTGGCCCGTGTGATGTCGGTCATTGGTGGCCTAGTCGCCGGTGCTGTCCTGTTCATGACCACTGCCAAAGGCGCGCAGATCCGCGACTTCCTTGGCGAATCGCGTTTCGAGCTGCGCAAGGTCGTGTGGCCGACCCGTCAGGAAACGACGCGCACCACTTGGGTGGTGATCGTGGTCGTTATTCTGATGAGCCTGATCCTGGCGGCGTTCGACTGGCTGATCCAGTTGGGCGTGAAATTTCTGCTTGGATCCTGATGGAGAACGTAGTGAGCAATTCCGAAGTCTTCAAACGCTGGTACGTCGTTCATGCCTACTCCGGTTTCGAGAAGTCGGTCGCGCAGGCCCTTCGCGACCGTATCGCCCGCACCGGAATGGAGGACAAGTTCGGTGAAGTGCTGGTCCCGACCGAGGAAGTGATCGAAATGCGCTCCGGCCAGAAGCGCCGCTCCGAGCGCAAGTTCTTTCCGGGTTACGTGCTGGTGCAGATTGCGACCCACGACGAGGCCGGCATTCCGCGGATGGACAGCGAAAGCTGGCATCTGGTGAAGGAGACGCCGAAGGTGATGGGTTTCATCGGCGGTACAGCAGATCGCCCACTGCCGATTCGCGACACCGAGGCCGATGCCATCCTCCAGCGCGTGCAGGACGGTGTCGAGAAGCCGAAGCCCAAGGTGTTGTTCGAGCCGGGCCAGATGGTCCGCGTCGTCGACGGCCCGTTCAACGACTTCAACGGTGTGGTCGAAGAAGTGAATTACGAAAAGAGTCGCCTGCGCGTTTCGGTGCTGATTTTTGGTCGCGCCACGCCGGTGGAACTGGAATTCGGTCAGGTCGAAAAAGCTTAATTTCGGACCTGACCTTCACCCGCGCGCCGCAGCCGCGACGCGCAACAACGATGGAGGAGCCCCGCAGCCGTAAGGTGTGCAGGCGCTAATACTCCTGGAGAATCCCAATGGCAAAGAAAGTTGTCGGTTACATCAAGCTGCAGGTGAAGGCCGGTCAGGCCAATCCCTCGCCGCCGGTCGGTCCCGCGCTCGGTCAGCGCGGCCTGAACATCATGGAGTTCTGCAAAGCGTTCAACGCGGCGACCTCCAAGCTGGAACCGGGTCTGCCGACGCCGGTCATCATCACCGCTTACTCCGACCGTACCTTCACCTTCGTCACCAAGAGCACGCCGGCATCGGTACTGCTCAAGAAGGCCGCCGGTATCCAGTCCGGCTCGAAGCGTCCGAACACCGAAAAGGTGGGCAAGGTCACCCGTAAGCAGCTCGAAGACATCGCGAAGGCGAAAGAAGCGGACTTGACGGCGGCCGACCTGGACGCGGCAGTGAAGACCATCGCGGGCTCCGCCCGTTCGATGGGTCTCGTGGTGGAGGGCTGAGATCATGGCGATGAACAAGCGACAGAAAGCTATTCTCGGTGCCGTTGCGCCGGGTAAAACCTATCCCTTCGACGACGCGATCAAGATCGTGAAGACGGCCACCAAGGCCAAATTCGTCGAATCGATTGACGTGGCCGTGCGTCTCGGCGTCGATGCCAAGAAGTCCGACCAGCAGGTGCGCGGTTCGACCGTGCTACCCGCCGGCACCGGCAAGTCGGTGCGCGTGGCGGTATTCTGCCCGGCAGGCGCGAAGGCCGATGAGGCCTTGGCCGCCGGTGCCGATATCGTCGGCATGGACGACCTCGCCGAGAAGATGCAGGCCGGCGATCTGAACTACGACGTCGTGATCGCGACCCCGGACGCCATGCGTGTCGTCGGCAAGCTCGGTCAGGTGCTCGGCCCGCGCGGCCTGATGCCGAACCCGAAGGTCGGCACCGTCTCGCCGAACCCGGGCGAAGCGGTGAAGAACGCCAAGGGCGGTCAGGTGCGCTACCGCACCGACAAGGCCGGCATCATCCACTGCACCATCGGCAAGGCCGACTTCGACAGCGACAAGTTGAAGGAAAACCTGCAGGCGCTGCTGCTCGACCTGATCAAGGCCAAGCCGTCGACTGCCAAGGGCACGTATCTGCAGAAGGTGTCGGTCAGCTCGACGATGGGCCCCGGCGTCACCGTCGATCAGTCGTCGCTCACCTTGAAATAAACAATGATTCGCGGCTGAAGCCCTCCTGCAGCGTTCTGTAGGAGGGCTTCAGTCCCGAAACCAAATTTTGAGGGCATCGCCAAAGGCCAGCTCGTATGAGCGAACCCGAAGCGATCGCCGTCAAAGACCGCAGGCGCGGTCAGCGCGCGATACCCACGGGCATGGAAGCTCGTTCTGCCGGAGTGATCCGGTAGTCATCCGCATAGCAAGGAATCGTGGTGTCGCAAGCGGGATCGCTTAATCGTACTCGTCAAAGAGTCGACCTGCGCAGATGGTGCCGCCCCCTCTGGACGTTTCGCGATTTGAAACTCTGTGAAGGGCCGCCACCGGGACGCATCCCGCGTCCCCGGCGTCGAAGGATCGATGCCGTCCGGGACCGCAAACGGCAGGAGCCGTGAGCGGAGTTCACATGAGGAGTGCACATGGCTCTGAATCTCACCCAGAAGCAAGACGTAGTGGCCGAAGTGGCGGAAATCGCCGCGAAAGCGCACTCGTTGATCGCAGCCGAATACGCAGGCACCACGGTCGCGCAAATGACCGCGATGCGCAAGAAGGCGCGCGAAAGCGGCGTGTACTTGAAAGTCGTCAAGAACACGCTGGCCTCGCGCGCGGTGGCGGGCACCGAATACGAAGTTGTCCAGGACAAACTTGTCGGTCCGCTGCTGTATGCGTTTTCGATCGAGGAGCCCGGCGCCGCCGGTCGCCTGATCAAGGAGTTCGCCAAGGGCAACGACAAGCTGCAGGCCAAGGTGGTCGCCGTCGGCGGTCAGCTCTACCCAGGCAGCCACGTCGAAGTCCTGGCATCGCTGCCGACCCGTGATCAGGCCCTCGCCATGCTGGCGCGCGTCCTGGCCGAGCCGGCGAGCATGCTGGCCCGCGCCATTAAGGCTGTGGCCGACAAGCAGGGCGGCGGCGACGTCGCTCCGGCTGAAGCTGCTGCCGAAGCCCCGGCTGAGCCGGTTGCCGAAGCTGCGGCTGAAGTGTCAGCTGACGTGCCTGTCGATTCGGCTGGCGAAGCCCCGACTGAAGCCTGAGTTCGATGTCCTGACGGTTTCGCGGCGCTGATGCCCGCGCAACCCAAATACCGAAAATCAAATCCAGAGGTAATCAACAATGTCTCTTACCAACGAACAGATCGTCGACGCCGTCGCCGGCAAGACCCTGATGGAAGTGATGGAGCTGGTCAAGGCCATCGAAGAAAAGTTCGGCGTTACCGCCGCCGCCCCGGTCATGATGGCCGGTCCGGCCGCCGACGCGGCTCCGGTCGAAGAACAGACCGAATTCACCGTCATCCTGAAAGCAATCGGCGAGAAGAAGGTCGAAGTCATCAAGGCCGTTCGCGCCATCACCGGCTTGGGCCTGAAGGAAGCGAAGGACCTCGTCGAAGGTGCCCCGCAGACCGTCAAGGATGCCGTGTCGAAGGACGATGCCGCGAAGTTCAAGAAAGACCTGGAAGCCGCTGGCGCTCAGGTCGAAGTCAAGTAAGCGCCACGCAGTCATCCCGGACATCGCGCGGATGCGCGATGTTTCCTGGGTCCAACGGCTTCGGAACGGGAGCTGTTGGACTTCCGCTTCGGCGGGAATGACCGCAGACCAGGGCTGGGGGCGAGAGCCCCCGGCCTTCG
Source organism: Lysobacterales bacterium (assembly GCA_031362125.1). Classification (GTDB taxonomy): domain Bacteria; phylum Pseudomonadota; class Gammaproteobacteria; order Xanthomonadales; family Xanthomonadaceae; genus Lysobacter_I. The sequence continues at coordinate 4,238 of JANLSB010000279.1, forward strand.
TCCGTTCCAGTTGGTCACAAGATTCAACCGCAAGTAAATAGCGAGTCGACAGTTGGAAGTAGCGGGAGAAGGCGTGCTGGTGCCGGCAATACCAGCGACTTCCCACTGGCGATTTAACCGGTACGACGGTTCCTCACGAACCCCGTCCCATCCGGCCGCAGCCGTGCACCGTCACGTGCCGCGCCGGGACAACGACATTCAAGCTGAGAGGCCTTATCTCCCATGACCACAGCTCATTCGACGCATTATTCGTTCACCGAGAAGAAGCGCATCCGCAAGAACTTCGGCAAGCGCCGTTCGATTCTCGAGGTGCCGTTCCTGCTCGCCATCCAGGTGGATTCCTATCGCGAATTCCTCCAGGCCGATGCCGAGCCGACCAAGCGTGAAGACCGCGGCTTGCATGCCGCACTGAAGTCGGTATTCCCGATTACCAGCTACAACGGCTACGCAGCGCTGGAATACGTCGGCTACAAGCTCGGCGACCCGGTGTTCGACGAGCGCGAGTGCCGCAACCGCGGCCTCAGCTACGGCGCCCCGCTGCGCGTGACCGTGCGTCTGGTGATCTACGACAAGGAATCGTCCAGCAAGACCGTGAAATACGTGAAGGAGCAGGAGGTCTACATGGGCGAAATCCCGCTCATGACCGACAACGGCACCTTCATAGTCAACGGCACCGAGCGCGTCGTCGTCAGCCAGCTGCACCGCTCGCCGGGCGTGTTCTTCGACCACGACCGCGGCAAGACCCACAGTTCCGGCAAGCTGCTGTACAGCGCCCGCATCATTCCGTACCGCGGTTCCTGGCTGGACTTCGAGTTCGACCCGAAGGACGCCGTGTTCACCCGTATCGACCGTCGCCGCAAGTTGCCGGTGACGATCCTGCTGCGCGCGCTCGGTTACAACAACGAGCAGATGCTGCGCCAGTTCTTCGAAATCAACACCTTCCACATCGCCAAGCCCGACAGCGTCGAGCTGGAGCTGGTGGCCGAACGCCTGCGCGGCGAGACCCTGAACTTCGACCTCGTGGTCGGCGGCAAGGTCATCGTCGAGGCCGGCAAGCGCATCACCGCCCGCCACGTGAAGCAGCTCGAACAAGCCAAGATCAAGACCCTGGAAGTGCCGGACGACTACCTGGTCGGCCGCATCCTGGCGCACGACGTCATCGACACCAAGACCGGCGAAGTGCTGGCGGTGGCGAACGAGGAGCTCAACGAGGCCACGCTGGCCAAGCTGCGCAAGGCCGGCATCGACGCCATCGGCACGATCTGGGTCAACGACCTCGACCGCGGCGCCTACATCTCCAACACGCTGCGCATCGACCCGAGCAAGACCCAACTCGAAGCGCTGGTCGAGATCTA
>JANLSB010000280.1:0-2488 GCA_031362125.1 Lysobacterales bacterium
CTCAACACTCGCTGTGGTTCGGCGTAGGTCCGACCAAGCGGCAAGGAAGTGCCCTGCAGAGTTATAGCGGTCGGCCAACGGACTGGAGTAGACCGATGTTTGATCGCCGTCGACGACATTGGCGGCGGGCCAGCCGGCCAAGTCCAGTTTTGCAGCAGCGGAGGCCAACGTCCCACCATTTCGATCGATGAATGCAAGCAACCCTAGTCCGGGCGCCGGAATAGGCATGCAATGGTCAGGGTCAGGGACAGGCTTGGTGCTGGGACAGCTCGTGACGTAGGGTTGATTGAATACAGGAATGGAGCGCGCGCGCGCAGCCGCTACAAACCCAGAAGAGTGATGATCCGGCACCAAGTTGTCGCCGGTCGAGTACTCCATATACAGCCCCTCGGTCCAAAGGTAGCCAACTCTATTGAATGGCGAGTTAGCGGCGAGCACGCCCATCGCCTGCTGCACCGTATTGTACCCAACCAGGGTAGTTGTGACGATGTCTTTTCCGTGCTTATAAAAGGACGATTCGTTGAACATCGTGTCCAACTTCGTTGGCGCCGATCCGACAAACACATTTCGATACAGACGAGCACCCTGGGTTGCCTCCATCAGCGCCAAATGCGCGCCTGCAGAGGTGCCGCCGATGCTTATCTTTGTCGTATCGATCTTATAAGTCGTAGCGAAGCCGGCCCTAGCAAAAGCAGCGAAATCTTTGACATCCGCCACCATCTGCGGGTTGGGCCAGCCGCTAGGCCCGCACGATGTCCTGTAGTTGATGTTCGCGACCACATGCCCTCGCGCCGCGACACTCATCGCAAAATCTCTTTCGCTCCCTTTGTCTCCACCCCAGCCACCGCCGTGCACCCAAATGACGAGAGGAAATTTGACTTGCGTCTGAGCGTCGTAGGTCGTAGGAAGATATAGATCGAATGCATTGCCATTTGCATATCCGGGCAGAAAGGACGGAATGCACGTCACAGGCAAAAACTGCGGATACACTTTATCTATGCATTGATAGATGACCTTGTCATCAACGCTCGCTCTCGCTGTTGTACAGCCAGCAGGCGGCGCTGCAACAGCCGGAGCGGACCAAGCGATACTAATTAACAAAATCAAACCGTATACGAACACTCGCATTCGACGCTCCTGTTTAGTTTTCACATTCCTGTTATTACGATGCTTGTGTCTCGGGCTGATTGGCTAAAGCGCAGTGTGGTCCAGCCTAACGGCCATCACCATCGATCTGGACGGCTTGCATAGAACAACAATTTCACAAGACCGTTTAGAGGCTAGCCTACCACACGCCCGTATTCGCCATTGACGCCCACGGTTCCTGCGGCGGCAAATGTCCCTCCTGCAGCAGTTCGATCGAGATCAGATCCGGTGAGCGCACGAAGGCCATGTGGCCGTCGCGGGGCGGCCGATTGATGGTGTAGCCCATCTCCTGCAAATGCGCGCAGGTGTCGTAGATGTTGTCGACGCGGAACGCGAGGTGGCCGAAGTTGCGCGCGGAGCCGTAGTCCTCTTCCGAGCCCCAGTTGTGGGTCAGTTCGATTTCCGCACCAGGGGTTTCGTCGGCGGCGAGGAATACAAGGGTGAATTTGCCGGCTGTATTCTCCATCCGCCGGACTTCGTTCAGGCCGAGGCCTTCGCAATAGAAGCGCAATGAGGCGTCGAGATCGCGGACGCGGACCATCGTGTGCAGATATTTCATGGGGTCGGTTCCTTGGAATGGCCGGTGCGGCTGGTGCTTGGAAGCGGATTTCCTTTTTCCCATCCGGCAGCGAGTGCCTGCGCTTCGGCTTTCTGCTCGGGCGACAGCGGTTCCCGCACGGGATTGACGAAACCCGACACGTCCGAAAATTCATACAACATCTGTGCGATGACCGGATCGCGCGGCACGCCGGTTCCGGCCGCATAAAGGCGACTCAACTCGCCGATCGCGAAGCCTTTGATTTGTTCCGCCGACTTGCGATACCACTGCGCGGCTTGCGCGGGGTCGCCCTGCGACTCGACTTCTCTGCCGACGACCCACTGCGCAGTGGCGCTGCCCTGATTCGCAACCCTGAGTAAACACTGATCAGCAAGCGCGCCGAGCCCTCGAAGGCTGTACACCGCGTTGTCGCTGCCGGAGGAATCGCGCGCGTCGATTTCCGCCGCTTTGCAATACCAGTCGACTGCGCGCGCGATGTCGCGGGCGACCGGCGGCATGCCGACGTCGTAGATCGTCGCAGCATGGAAGGCGGCATCGCTACTGCCCTGCCGATAGCCCAGTTCAAGCCATCGCAGTGCGAGCTCTGGGTTTTTCTGGACGCCGGTCCCTTGCAGGTAATACCTGCCCAGGTACGTTTGCGCGATGCCGAGTCCCTGGTCCGCTGCTTTGCGCATCCAGATCGCGGCCTCCTTCGGATGATCATTCGCATAGGCATATTCCATGGCCAATGTGAATTGATGGGTCGGCTCGCCCTGCACCGCAGCTTTGCGCAACCAGACGATG
>JANLSB010000070.1:0-2021 GCA_031362125.1 Lysobacterales bacterium
GACGCCATCGCTGCAGATTGCGCTCGGCAGTGCCGGTATGCTTGCGGGCGATGGCCGTTGCAAGACCTTCGATCATCGTGCGGACGGTTACGTTCGGGGCGAAGGTTGCGCGGCCATATTCCTGAAGCGGTTGGATATGGCCATCGCCGATGGTGACACGATCCATGGCGTCATCAAGGGCAGCGCAGTGAACCACGGCGGGCGTGCGATGTCGTTGACTGCGCCCAATCCGAATGCCCAGGCCGACCTGCTGATCGATGTCTATGAGCGTTCCAATGTCGACCCCGCAAGCGTCGGTCTGATCGAGGCGCACGGCACGGGTACTGCGCTCGGCGATGCCGTCGAATTGAACGGGCTTAAAAAGGCCTTCCGCGAGCTGAGTACACGCAGCGGTTCATCGTCGAGCCGGTCGCGCTGTGCGGTCAGTTCGGTCAAGACCAATATCGGGCATCTCGAAGCCGCCTCCGGCATTGCCTCCATGATCAAGGTGTTGCTATCGATCAGGCATCGCAAGATTCCAGGCGTGCTGCACTTCCAGCAGCTGAACCCGCAGATCCGGCTGGATGACAGTCCTTTCTATATCGCGCAGCAATCGCAGGATTGGGACGCGTTCAAGGGGCATGATGGTGTTGATCTGCCGCTTACGGCCGGCATCAGCTCGCTCGGATTCGGCGGTGTCAATGCGCATGTGATTGTTCAGGAGCATCTGCCGGATCGCAGCCCGGCGCGCCCTTCCTCCGAACATGCATCGAAACTCGCCCGTCTGATCCTGCTTTCCGCGAAAACGCAGGAACAGTTGCTGCAACGCGCGCAGGATCTGCTGTCCCATCTCGTCGCTGCCGACGTGGTGGAAAATCATGATCTCGCAGGTATCGCTTTCACGCTTCAGGCGGGCCGGGAGAGTATGGAAAATCGCCTGGGACTGTTGGTCGATTCCATTGCGGACCTCGTGACGAAGCTGCAGGCGTTCGTGGACGCGGAAAAGGTGACCGGGAATACCTACCGCAGTGAAGTGGGCCGGGATTCGGAAAGCGTCGCCCTGATCAATCGCGATGCGGATATCAAATCGACGATCGTACGGAAATGGCTGTCCAGCAATGATCTCGGCCCGCTCCTGGAGTTGTGGACCAAAGGTGTCGACATCGACTGGCCGGCGCTGTACGGAGATGCGTCACCACGGCGCTCGAACTTGCCGGTGTATCCATTCGCGCGGGAGCGCCACTGGGTCGACACCGTGGAAGCGGCGGTCGCTTCGGCGAAGCGGGAACAGCTCATCGATGGGCGCGTCGCGGTCAAGCCGCTGGTCGCCGGTGCAGGACCCTCCCGCGTACGAAGTGCGGCCGGAATGGCGGAGCACATCATCAAGGCGGAATTGGCGCAACAGCTTGAAGCGCCGGCCGAAACGCTCGCAATCGACAGGAATTTTCTTGATCTCGGCGTTTCGTCGCTGGGTATCGCTTCGCTCGTTCGAGAAGTGAATCGCCGGCTGGCATTGGATCTGTCGCCCAGCATCATTTTCGAATACCCGACGATCGCGCAATTCGCCGCATATCTTGTCGAGACCGATGCAGCGTCGCTCGGCCGCGCCATGGCAGACGACGTGAGCGGCGCCGATACCCACGCAACCCTGCGGATGTCGGAAACGTCGGCCTCTGCGGATCCAGAGCGGGCATCCGAAGCTCAGTCGACTGATTCTGTTGTCGCCTTGGATCGAATCCTGGAAGGCGCGGCGCTGCAGCAGAGCGAGAAAGAGATGCTGGACAGCATCGTGTGGAAAAACACCGCCACCGATGAGGAGTACGAGCGCTTGACGTTCTGAAACGTCGAATTCATCGGCGGATCAGACCCTCAGCGAAAACAGGGCAAGGGCGTGGAACGCCCGCACGGCGGCGGCTTCGATGGAGCCGCCCGTCTCAGGATTTTGGCCAACACGAACAAGCGAACGTGCATTGCGCAATACGCCATGCGCGGGATCTGGATGAGAGATGGGAAGTATGGACGTCATGCAATACTGCTACGGG
>JANLSB010000084.1:0-2345 GCA_031362125.1 Lysobacterales bacterium
CGTCGGCCCGCCTCGGCGGGCGTGTCGGCCTCAGTGACCCTGGCGCGGACTTTCGGATCGAACACGCCCCAGCCGAAACTCCTCCAGATCGCAATGTCGAACACATCCCGGTCGAGCGGCCGACCTTCCGGAGTGATCAACCAATCATTCAGGGCATGCGGCAATATCTGGTAGGCCGTGGGTGTTGTGGCGAACACTTCCTGGGGAATCCTGCGCAGACCAACGCGCGCACCTCCGATCAGGCTCTTGACGGCTTCCAGCGAACCGAAATTCGGTGTTCCCAACAGGATCAGGCGCCGGATGCTGCCAGCGCCGGCATGCGTGACCGGAAATTCGTTGCCGTTGAGCAGATCCACCGTGCCATAGCGCGCGTAATAGCGGGCGATCAGGCCACCGTTGGAATGCGCGACGATATCCACGCGCAGATCCGGACGGTGATGATCCTGGCGAATCCGCTCGATGAAGTCGTGCAAGCGCTTCACGTTTTCGATGTTGTCGCGCCGCCAATCGTAGAGGAACAGGTAATAGCGTCGTTCCCCAGCCAGTGCCGATTGCCCGGGTTCCGCACGACGATAGCCGCCCGCCTGCTCCAGCGTGCGCAACAGATCGCCGTAGAAGTCGCTGCTGCCGATACGGTCGAAGATCGCGTAGGGCTCGACGCCATCGTCCCGCGCCTGCAGGGTATCCGGATCGATATCGAGCGCAAGCTCCGAGAAATCTGAAAACGCCAGCCCGCGCAAACCTCCCGGCCAGACCTCGACGCCATCGCTGCTGCGCCGGAGTTTGGAGCCATAGATCCCATGCACGACCACGACCGGTGGTGGCTCGCCAGCACGCGCGCCGGCATAAAGCCTCGGCAAATCAGGGCGCGGCCCGATCATGCCGCAGGCCGTCAGCAGCGGCACGAGCAGAATGATGGCGAGCAGAATGATGGCAGGCATGGCCCGCCTCGCAATTCTCATCGCGCTGGTTCTGACTGCGCTGGTTCTGGCTACGCCGGCTCTCGTTGAACCGGATCTCGTTGAACCGGCTCTCGTTGACCCGGCCCTCGTTGCGCCAATTCTGAGCATACGCAATCGCCTCCATCATTCGCTCGACCCTGGGGATAGAGCGGCGGTTGCGGCGCATCGGTGCGCGCCGCCGGTTATTCCCTGCGATCGATCCTCAGCAATAGATCCCGCCAGGGAGTCACCTGGGTGCCGAATCCGGCGATCACGCCCAACGTATTCGCCAGCGCATCCATGCCATCCATCATCCGGTCGGTGGTCAATGCGCCCTGCGCGTATTCGAGGCCGATCCCCAACAGCACCAGCGCAATGCCGACGCTGAGCAGCGAACGCCAGCGCGGATACAGTTGCACCGCACCTGCGGACAGCACAGCGTAGGACAGAAAGTGCTCGAGCTTGTCGTTCAACGTCGGCAGCGTTTGCAGGGTCGATCCCGGCAGCAGCGAAAACGCCACGACGGTCGCGATCGCGATACACCACAGCCCCGACCAGAGCAGCGGATGACGAAAGGGTTTCAGCGATCGGCCGATACGTGCTCGACTCATAAGAGCATGCTCACAGACGGGAACTGAGATCGCCGGCGACGAAGGCGTGCGCCAGACTCGACTTGCGCGCGAAACCGATCGCCTGAAACCGTTCGCCCATTTCGCCCGGCAGCGTCAGTTTCTTCACTTGCTGGCGCAACGCATAGCGCGCGGCCTCGTCGGCGGCCCGGCCCTCGTGGTCGGCCAGACGCTGCTCCAGGCCGTTGCCGATGAGGAAGCTCGCCTGCGAGCAATAGCCGGAGAACTCGAAGCCCGCTCCGGTGCCGGCTTCAACGAGCGCGGTGAAGTCCACCGAGACGGTGACGTCCTGCAGGCCGACCCGCGCGAACACATCGTCGACCAGACGATGACGATGGAACGCGCGCAGCGTGCCGTCCTCGCGCCGCGGGTCGTAATATTCGCGCCGCGGATAGCCGTAATCGACGAGCAGCATCGCCCCCGCATCGAGGCCGCCGGCCACCGCCTGCAGCCAGTACGGCAACTGCGGCAGCACTTCGGAACGATAGCCGTTCCTGAAACGGCCTTCGCACTGGCGTTCGACGTGACGCACCGCCGCACTCAACAGCGCATCGGCGGGGCGGTCCACACGCACGAAGCGACCCTGCGCGTCCAGCGCAACGTGCTCCTCATAGATGTCACCCTCGATCACCGCGAACCGCGACGTCGGCAGTGCATCGATCACTTCGTTCGCGAACACCACGCCGTTCCAGCGCTCGTTGATCGGCGACTGCAGCCACTGCACGCGGTCGAAGACCTCCGCGGCCAACCTGTCGCGCAGACGCGCCTGCTGGCG
>JANLSB010000088.1:0-2075 GCA_031362125.1 Lysobacterales bacterium
GCCTGCGCGCGCAGCAGGCCGACGGCGTGCCCGTCATCGATGTGCGCGAACCCGAGGAGTTCGCTGTTGGCCGGCTGCCTGGCGCAGTCAACATTCCGCGCGGTGTCCTGGAATTTCAGGTCGATGGTCATCCGGCTCTGAACTTCAGGACCGACCCGCACCTCTCGCATCGCCGCGAACCGGTGATCCTGTACTGCCGCACCGGCGGGCGCTCGGCGCTGGCGGCGGAAGCGTTGAAGCGGCTCGGCTTCGATCGTCCGCTATCGCTGGCCGGCGGCTATACGCGCTGGCTGGAAACGGGCGGCGCTGTGGAGGGCGCCTGAAATGGCCGCACGCACATCGAAAAAGAAAACTGCGGATGTGTCGATGGGCGCGAAGATGCAGGCTCAGGCCGAGCAGGCTGCGGAACTGCTGAAAGCGCTCTCCAACCCGCAGCGGCTGCGGATGATGTGTCTATTGATCGACGGCGAACGGACCGTGGGCGAGATCAACGCCGAAATCGAACTGAGCCAATCGGCGCTCTCGCAACACCTGGCGGTGCTGCGCGAAGGCGGCTGGGTACAGACGCGACGCGAATCGCAGAGTGTGTATTACTCGGTCGCCGATGGCCCCGTACACAGGATCATCCAGACCCTGCACGATATTTATTGCCCCACGCCGGACAGCAACAGCCAGGACAGGCTGTGCTGACGGCGCTCAGGCGCTGGCGTAACGCACGGCGCCGCCGATCCAGCGTTCGGTAATGCGCTCTGCCAGATCGGGCGACGCCGCCATCAAGGCTTCGCCGATGCGCTGCACGGTCGGCAGCAGCGCAGCGTCGCGACCGAGATCGGCGATGCGGAACGCCGCGATTCCGGTCTGACGGGTACCCAACAGTTCGCCCGGCCCGCGCAGCTGCAGATCTCTTTCCGCGATGACGAAACCATCGTTGGTCTCGCGCATCGTCGCCAGACGCTGCCGTGCCATCTGCGACAGCGGTGCCTGATACAGCAGCACACAGCTCGACGCGGTGCTGCCGCGCCCGACTCGCCCGCGCAGCTGATGCAGTTGCGCAAGGCCCAGTCGCTCGGCGTTTTCGATGATCATCAGCGATGCATTCGGCACGTCGACACCGACTTCGATCACCGTCGTCGCGACCAGCAATTGCACTTCTCCGGCCTTGAAAGCCGCCATCGTCTTCTGTTTCTCGCCGGCTTTCATCCGGCCATGCACCAGCGCGATGCGCAGCTCCGGAATCTGCTGGGTCAATGCTTCGAACGTACTTTGCGCGGCCTGGGCGACGACTTCATCGCTGTCGTCGATCAGCGTGCAGACCCAATACGCCTGACGACCTTCGGCGCAGGCGCCGCGGATGCGTTCGATCAGCTCAGGTCTGCGTTCTGCGCTGAGCACGACGGTCTGCACCGGCGTGCGCCCCGGCGGCAGTTCGTCGATGGCGGAGACATCGAGGTCGGCGTACGCCGCCATCGCCAGCGTGCGTGGAATAGGGGTTGCGGTCATCACCAATTGGTGGGGCACATTCGAACCTGCGCTGCCCTTGTCGCGCAGCGCGAGGCGCTGGTGCACGCCGAAGCGGTGCTGTTCATCGACGATGGCCAGCGCGAGATCGTGGAAGACCACGCCCTCCTGCATCAGCGCGTGCGTTCCGACCACCAGTTCCGCAGCACCGCTGGCGATCTCCGCGAGTGCCGCTTCGCGGGCCTTGCCGGTGACCTTGCCCGCCAGCCACACCACGCGCACGCCCAGCGGTTCCAGCCAGCCACGCAGATTGGCCAGATGCTGCTCCGCCAACAGTTCGGTCGGCGCCATCAGCGCGGCCTGCCGGCCTTCCTCGATCGCCAGCATCGCCGCCATCGCCGCGACCACGGTCTTGCCGCTGCCGACATCGCCCTGCACCAGCCGCAGCATCGGTATGGGTTTGGCAAGATCGTCGCGAATCTCGGCGAATACCCGCTCCTGCGCGGCGGTGAGTGCGAACGGAAACTGTTTGCGCAGCGCACTTACCCGCTTGCCGCCGCGCAGCGCTGGCGCGGTGTACGCCTGCATCGCGATGCGCTGTCTGCGCAGACTCAGGT